>NZ_PNCZ01000042.1:0-80262 GCF_005887425.1 Pseudoalteromonas sp. S2721 | reverse complement strand
TCCCGTCCACTCCGCCATTTGTTTTCCTCAAGCAAATGATTATATAAGTCTTTACACTACGCCTTAGTATTTCCTTATACTGAAAACGTATCTCGTATCTCGTATCTCGTATCTCGTATCTCGTATCTCGTATCTCGTATCTCGTAAATTTCTTCCTATCTTGCTAATATTCTTCATTATTCCTATTTATTCAGCTTCTTATATCTGCATGAATAGCAAAGAATGGCGGCTCCACAACAAAAAGGAAATGCGTTATGAGTACATTCGGAACACAACTAAAACACTATCGCAGTGAGCTAAAACTAAGCCAACCAGAATTTGCTGAGCAAGTTGGAATAGAGCAAAGCTACCTTTCAAAACTTGAGAACGATAAATCAGTGCCTTCAAACGACACATTTCGTTCAATATTAACGGCGCTCAATCTAACAATTTGCGACTTTATGGAGCCATTAAAACATTCTGTAGATAAAGCGAGATTGATTAATGTGCCTGACATTGAAGCTTGGTATAAGCAACAAAGTAATAAGCAATTCATTAAACAGCGCTCATTAATCTATATTGCGATACTGTTAAGTGCGCTAGGTTGCGCCATGTTTTATTTAGGGCATCAAGAAAAGCTATTCAATACAACGTTCTATGAGTACAAATCATATGGTGTAGTGAAAGATAATGAACCAGATGGCATTTTTCATGATTGGCGAACGCTACTCGTAGAACAAAGCCGCGAGAAAATAGATGCTAAACGTCGAGAAATGATTAGCAGGCATGATTTTAAATTTATTATTTCAGCGGACTATAAAGGTATTTCGTTTGTAGAATCTGGCGAGCAAGGCAGGCGCTTATATAGCCTTACTTCAAAAACACCTATTATCAAGCCCCATAAAGGCCATGTGTGGCTTGAGTTTATAGGTATCTTATTGCTTGTAGTTGGTGCAGGTCTCATAACATTTGAGAGTAAACTGACAAGACAGCATTAATGAGTTGTAGAACCTGACGCGTGTTAGCTTGCGTCAGGATCTCGAGGAATTAAATGTGCAAATTGCTGCTGGTGGATTTGTTCATATAGGGTAGCTGCATAGCTTTGCGCATCATGTAATCTGCGCGTACTGATGTGTTTTCTAAGATCATCAAGTGCAGCCGTTGCAGGTTCATAACCTTGGCTACTTGCCAGACTTAACCACACCGCGCCATGAAAAACACTGTGTGGTACACCTTGCCCTTTGATGAAAAACAGCCCCATATAAAATTGCGCCCTATGGTTACCGGCCATAGCTGCTAAGCGCATCCATTTGGCAGCAAGGGGAGGCTGTTCATTTTTTAAATAATACAAAGCTTTGTTTAGTACGTTTTCAACAGATTGAGTACTTTTATTTGGCGCCGACCCTTTATCGGGTTGGGTAATAAAGGCAAGTACATTATCAAGCTGTTGCTCTAAATCTAAGCCTACTGGCGAATTATCAGACATAGTTTAGTTATTTTCTTGAAATAAAAGACCTTATTAGTTTAGAACATTGCAAGGTAAAATGTCCTCTTATTGAGATAAAATATGATAAAATTAGCCAATTAATCTCAACTTAAAGTTCAACATGTTCGAAAGACTTTTCAAAATCACTGAAAACAACACCTGTGTGCGCCGCGAGACTATTGCTGGCATCACAACATTCATTACCATGGTTTACATTGTATTTGTTAACCCTGCCATGCTTGCAGAAGCGGGAATGGATCAAGGTGCGGCATTCGTAGCAACCTGTATTGCTGCTGCAATTGGCTGTTTTATCATGGGTTTATGGGCAAACTACCCATTAGCACTGGCTCCGGGTATGGGCTTAAACGCCTTCTTCACTTATGGTGTTGTTTTGGGCATGGGCTACACTTGGCAAGCTGCATTAGGTGCAGTTTTTATGTCTGGTTGTATCTTTTTATTCTTAAGCCTATTTAAGGTGAGAGAGTGGATCATAGACGCTATTCCACTGGTATTAAAGCGAGCTATTGCCACAGGTATCGGTGCTTTCTTAGCGCTTATTGCATTGAAAAACGCTGGGATTATCGTAGCAAGCCCTGCAACCTTAGTGCAGTTAGGCGATATCACAGCCCCAGGTCCACTACTTGCGATTTTTAGCTTTTTTGTTATTGCAGCACTGTTATACCGCGATATGAAAAGCGGCGTACTTATCAGTATTTTATTAGTAACCGCAATTGCGCTTGGTTTAGACCTTGTGGAGTATCAAGGAATTATTTCAATGCCGCCTTCAATTGCACCAACCTTTATGCAATTGGATTTTGCAGCAGCATTCGAAATCTCAATGCTAACAGTGGTATTTGCGTTCTTATTTGTTGATTTGTTTGATACTTCAGGCACTTTAGTTGCTGTAACGCAAAAAGCAGGTATTGCTGATGAACAAGGTAAAATGCCTCGTTTAGGTCGTGCATTAAGCGCTGACAGCACAGCTACCATTGCAGGCTCAATGCTTGGTACGTCAACAACAACGTCTTACATTGAATCAGTAGCAGGTGTGTCTGTGGGCGGCCGTACAGGTCTAACTGCTGTTGTTGTAGGCATTTGTTTCTTGTTAATGATGTTCTTTGCGCCACTTGCTGGCATGATCCCAGCTTATGCAACGGCAGGTGCAATTTTATATGTAGCTGTGTTAATGATGCAAAACTTAAAGCTGGTAAATTGGGATGATATGACAGATGCCATTCCAGTGAGTGTGGTATTATTGATGACGCCGTTAACTTTCTCGATTGCTCACGGTATTGCGCTTGGTTTTATTTCTTATACTGCAGTGAAGTTGGTATGTGGTAAAAAAGATGAAATCAGTATTAGTGTGTGGGTATTAACAGCGCTGTTTATTGTTAAGTTTGCGTTTTTATCTTAATTTTCACAAAGCAAAGAAAAAGTGGTTTACCACTTTTTCTTTGGTGCGAATAACACGTCTAAATCGTCCTGCTCTTGTTCTGCTTTCTTCTTTAGTGACGTCGCATTTGATGCTTTCAACTCAGAGCTAATCGTCTCTAAATAACCTTCAACTTCTTGTCTTTTCGAGTTTACATATTCATCGCTATAGCTAACTGAGTTAAGCGTTGCCAGTGCTTTTTCGAAATACTGTCTGGCAGAGCCCACCATATTTGCTGAGCGAGCTGAAAGCCCACGCTTAATTTGGCTTTCTACGTTGATTCGAAGTTGTAGTTTTTCAAGGCGTTTATCTTCGGCAACAAATATTTGACTCTCGATTTTACCTTTACTATGTTCAGAGCGTAGCACTGCCCTTAGTTTTTTTATTCCTTGAATTAAAGAAATAAGCTGCTTATCGTTGTCTGGTAACACTAATGAGTCGCTATTATTCGCCTCAATTGGACCCCCTAAACGCTGTTTAGCTTCATTTAAGCGACTTTTGAGTTCCTTAGAACTTGGAGAGAGTTGTACCATACTTGCAAGCGCATCATATATACGGCGCTGAATAATACGTAGAATATTCTCAGACATGGGAATATTGGCACTGTTAAGCAGCACGTCTTCTGCTTCTTCAATGATTTTCTTTTGCTTAGTTAACTCTTTGCGGCGCTCTGCTTCTTGTTTTTCTTTGTGTTGTTGCACAGCACTGACCCATAATGCGATCACAATTAATGCAACAATGAGCATGATGATGATAGAAACAATCATTACTAAATCTCAGTTTTAACTATCTAATTTTTTTATATTACCTTAAAAAGATTAGATCTGAACAGTTTTGCGGTAGTTATCTCGAATAAACTTATTAAGTTTACTACTTTATAATGAGTATAGCGCTAAACTAACATCTTTATTGAATATTTTGCGAGTAAACACGGCTACCGAGCATTAATTTAATGTGTTAGCCTTAGAAACAATCGATATAAATGTATAGCGCGATGAAATATCGCTTGGCATTGCGCTTTGCAGCCTTTATAAATAAACAATAACAACGTTTACAATGCAGCCATGAAACTACAACAACTCAGATATATAGTCGAAGTCCAAAATCATAAACTGAATGTCTCAGCGACAGCCGAAAGTTTATTTACCTCGCAACCGGGGATCTCGAAACAAGTTCGTATGCTTGAAGACGAACTGGGCGTACAGATCTTTGGCCGTAGTGGCAAACACCTTACCCATGTAACCAGTGCCGGTAACGAAATAATTAATATTTCGCGAGAGATATTGTCGAAAGTTGAAGGTATTAAAGCGGTTGCTAATGAGCATACTTTGCCTGATCAAGGTAAACTTAACATTGCGACTACTCATACTCAGGCTCGTTACGCATTACCGAATGTTATTCAAGGCTTTATGAAAAAGTACCCGGCAGTTTCTCTGCATATGCATCAAGGAACGCCACAGCAAATTTCTGATGCGGCAGCACGCGGTGATGCTGACTTTGCCATTGCGACTGAGGCACTACATTTATACTCTGATTTAGTTATGTTGCCGTGCTATCACTGGAATCGCAGTATTGTTGTGGCAAAAACACACCCGCTTGCGCAAAAGGCTGATAACTTAACGGTTGCCGATGTGGCTAAATACCCACTGATAACTTATGTGTTTGGTTTTACTGGTCGTTCTGAATTAGATAAAGCCTTCAATGCTCATGGCCTTGAGCCGCATATTGTTTTTACTGCAACGGACGCTGATGTAATTAAAACTTATGTTCGTTTAGGGCTAGGTGTGGGTGTTGTGGCGTCTATGGCGATTGATCAAATAACAGATACTGATTTAGTCTGTATTGATGCAAGTCACTTATTTGAAGCGAGCACCACTAAAATTGGTTTTCGAAAAGGCAGCTTCTTGCGTAGCTACATGTATGATTTTATTGAGCGTTTTGCCCCGCACTTAACGAAAGAGCTGGTTGAACGAGCAAGTTTATTACGTAACCAAGAAGATGTTGATAAACTCTTCGAAAACATTGAGTTACCAGTAAAATAGAGATAAGAAAGCCGCTTTAAAGCGGCTTTTTTTATGCTGAAAGCGTGCTGTAAATTAACACTCGATGATGTTAACCGCTAAGCCACCGCGAGCGGTTTCTTTGTATTTCGTTTTCATATCATTACCTGTATCGAGCATGGTTTTAATGACCTTATCAAGGGTTACTTTTTGCTCTCCAGAACCACGCATAGCAAGGCGTGACGCATTGATTGCTTTAATTGAGCCCATTGCATTACGTTCAATACATGGTACTTGTACAAGACCGCCAACAGGGTCACAAGTTAGACCTAGGTTGTGCTCCATGCCGATTTCAGCGGCGTTTTCAACCTGTACAACATTACCACCCATGATTTCAGTTAGTGCACCCGCTGCCATTGAGCAAGCAACGCCCACTTCACCTTGACAACCAACTTCAGCCCCCGAAATTGACGCATTCTTTTTATATAAGATACCAATTGCTGCCGCCGTTAATAAGTAACGTGTTGCAATATCACGGTCTACTTCTTTAATGAAAGTGTGATAATACATTAATACCGCTGGCAAAATACCTGCAGCACCATTGGTTGGTGCGGTAACAACACGGCCGCCGGCAGCGTTCTCTTCGTTTACTGCAAGGGCAAATAAATCAACCCAATCCATAGCACGTAATGGGTCGTTGTTTACTTCAATATTTAATTTAAGGTGTAAACTAGGGGCACGGCGCTTTACTTTTAATCCGCCTGGTAAAATCCCTTCTGTACGCATACCACGCTCAATACAGGCTTTCATTACTTGCCAAATATTAAACAGCTCATCCTTGATGTCTTTTTCGCTGCGCAGGGTTTTTTCGTTATGCATCATAAGTGTTGATACACTAAACCCTGATTCACGGCATAGCTCTAATAACTCTTTAGCCGTGTTAAACGGATAAGGCGCTGGGTTTTCTTCGCGAATTTCGAGTGCTTTTTGTTTTTCGTTCTCGAACTCTTCATCACTGACGATAAAGCCGCCACCGATTGAGTAATACACTTTGCTGAATAACTTTTCGCCATTTTGGCTAGCAATGATTTCCATTGCATTTGAGTGTTTTGGTAGAGTTTTACGACGATGAAATACAATCGCACCTTGCTTAGGGAAATTGGCTTTATGGCTTTGGTTTAAATAAATAACCTGCTCTTTTTCGATTTTTGCGAGGATATCGTCGACTAAGTCAGCATCAATGGTTTCTGGATCATAACCGGCAAGGCCTAAGATCACAGCTTTACCAGAGCCATGGCCAATACCTGTTTGACCGAGTGAGCCAAATAGCTCAACTTTAATATCGGTGACGTTTGCAAGTAAGTTTTTTTCTTCTAGTTCGTTTACAAATAAACGCGAAGCGCGCATCGGGCCAACTGTGTGAGATGACGATGGGCCAATACCAATACTAAACATATCGAATGCACTGATCATAATTTGCTACTCATTTTTCTATTAACGGCATACTACCTGCCTTTGAACGGTGCCACATGATAACGTTTAAACGTGTCTGTGTAACCCTAAAAGCAGGATAATTAAACTGGTAGGGCGAGCTGCTTGATAAAGTTATTAATAATGCTTGCTGTTGCTCCCCAAAGCAGACCATGGGGGGTCATCAAGCCTTGCAAAGTAATGGTTTTACCATTTCGCTCAAAGGGGAGGGGTTGCCAATTTTGTTGATTACTTAAATAAGATAAGGGTAGTAAAAAACTGGCAGCAACTTCGTTGGGATCTGCTTGCCATGTTGTGCCCTCACTAAGGACACACACAAAAGGTTCAATAGTGAAACCGGTTAGAGTCGCGTATTGATGTAATTTACCGTGGACAGTCACTTGGTGTGTCGCAATATTAAGCTCTTCATTGAGCTCTCGAAGGGCGGTGTGCATTAACGTGTCATCTTGTTCTTCATACTTTCCACCCGGTAAGCAAATCTCCCCCGGGTGATGAAGTAAATAACTAGGTCGCTTGCACAATAACAAATGCGCTTCGTCGTTAACATCAAGCAGAGGTAACATTACGGCACTGGCACGCTTTTCGGCATTAAAGCGAATGCTAGCTGGGCGCTCTGTGGTTTGACTTAAACTAAAACGGGCAATTAATTGCTGACTATTCAAGGTTGTTACTTCAACGTTTACTTTAATAAAGGCAGTATTTTATTTACTTTATCGTAAGTTTCTTGGTACTCCAAGTCGACCTTTGAATCAGCCACAATGCCACCGCCAGCCCAGCAATAGATTGCACCTTTGTGACACACTAAAGTACGGATTGTGATACTGGTATCCATCTTGCCACAAGCACTCAAGTAGCCAATTGAGCCGCAGTACACACTACGGCGATGGGGTTCGAGCTCTTCAATAATTTCCATAGCGCGAATCTTCGGCGCTCCGGTAATTGAACCACCCGGGAAAGCGGCATGAATTTGGTCAACGGCATCTTTGCCATCCGCTAATTCTGCGCGCACAGTACTTACTAAATGATGCACAGCCGGAAAGCTTTCAATGGCAAATAACGAGGGTACGGTGACACTACCTGGACGAGCCACTTTGCCTAAATCGTTGCGCAGCAGATCAACAATCATGACATTTTCTGCGCGGTCTTTTTCTGATTGCTGTAAACGAGTTGCTTGCGCTTGGTCTTGTTCAGAGTCAGCCAAACGAGGGAGCGTTCCTTTAATTGGCTTGGTTTCTATTTGGCCCTGATTAATCGAAATAAAACGCTCTGGTGAAATAGATAAAATAGCGCCATCAGGGTGATTTATATAGCTTGAAAACGGTGCTTTATTCGCTTCTCGAAGTTGTTTATAGGCTTGCCATGTTGAACCAGAAAACTCAGCTTTAAAACGCTGTGCAAGGTTGATCTGATAGCAGTCACCACTTTTTAAATAAGCTTGAATTTTCTCGAACTTTTCGCTGTAGCTGGCTTTACTCATGTTTGATTGCCAGTCGCTTTGTAGCGCGAATTCTGCACTTGTTGGTGTTTCGTTTAGGTGCTGCTGGTATAGCGCTAAGCGATTATGATTTGGCTGACAGACGTAAAACCAACTTTGCTGTTGCTTATCATAAATAAGAGCATCTGGATAAAGGCCTACAGCCATTTGCGGCATGTTAATGTCGTTTTCGGCAGTACTTGGCATGCTTTCAATCACGCGACCTAAATCATAACCAAAATAGCCAAGCCAACCACCTGTAAAAGGCAGGTTATTAGAGTTTGCTGTGTGATTAAATTCCTGAAGGCCTTCTTTCATCAAGCTAAAACAATCACTTGATTGTGCTTTGCCGTCGACAAAGCAGGTATTTTCACGCACTTCTAATTGCTTTAAAGGGGCAATAGCGATGATATCGAAGCGGCTATTCACATGTTCGCTATTGGCTGAATCGAGCAACACGGCATGGGGCAAATGAGCGAAATGACTAAATAGCGCGATGCAATCACCACTTAAATCTAATTTTATGCACAAATTTTCATCGTTTATCATCTACATTGCCCTGAATAACTAGCCCGAAACGGGCGAGGAGGGTATCATAAGTTAAATTTGATTGGCAGCGTTATGATTTCCTTTATAGTGATGCCATGACTAACCCGTAGAGTAAATCTTCGTCACCGGTTTACTCAGGATCACGTACAGCGCTACGCGATAAAAACTTAAGGAACCCGTAATGAGTACAATTCGTCAGCAAGACTTCATTGATAGCATTGAAGATGCATTGCAATACATTTCTTTTTATCACCCTCTCGATTTCGTACAAGCCTTAGAAAAAGCTTACAACAAAGAGCAAAGCAAAGCGGCAAAAGATGCCATTGCGCAAATTTTAATTAACTCTCGTATGTCTGCTGAAGGTAAACGTCCACTGTGCCAAGATACAGGTATCATTACTTGTTTCGTAAAAGTAGGTATGGATGTTAAGTGGGATAAAACAGACATGACTGTACAGCAAATGGTTGATGAAGGTACACGTCGCGCATACTTAAACCCAGATAACCCATTACGTGCATCAATTGTTGCAGACCCAGCTGGTACGCGTAAAAACACTAAAGACAACACACCATCAGTTGTTCATATTGACTTAGTGCCAGGCGCTGAAGTAGAAGTAATGGTGGCAGCGAAGGGCGGCGGTTCAGAAAATAAAACGAAAATGGTTATGCTTAACCCATCTGATGATGTGGCTGCATGGGTTGAGAAAACATTACCAACCATGGGGGCGGGCTGGTGTCCACCTGGCATGCTAGGTATAGGTATTGGCGGTACTGCAGAAAAAGCTGCGGTACTTGCTAAAGAATCATTAATGGATCCGGTTGATATTCACGAGCTAATTGAGCGCGGCGCTGAAACAACTGAAGAAAAAATGCGTATCGATATCTTCGAACGTGCTAATAAGTTAGGTATTGGTGCTCAAGGTCTTGGTGGTTTAACAACCGTAGTTGATGTGAAAGTTAAAACGGCACCAACTCACGCAGCATCAAAACCAGTGGTAATGATCCCGAACTGTGCAGCAACGCGTCACGTACACTTCACGTTAGATGGTTCAGGCCCAGCTGATCTTAAAGCGCCTAAACTAGAAGATTGGCCAGAAGTTACATTTGAAGTAGGTGAAGGTACACGTCGTGTTGATTTAAACACACTGACTAAAGAAGACACGCAAGAATGGAAGATGGGTGAAACGGTTCTTCTGTCTGGTACTATCTTAACGGGTCGTGATGCCGCGCATAAACGTTTACAAGATATGATCCAATCAGGTGAAGGTTTACCTGAAGGCGTTGATTTTGATAACAAGTTTATCTACTACGTTGGCCCTGTAGATGCAGTGGGTGATGAAGCGGTAGGTCCTGCTGGCCCTACAACTGCGACTCGTATGGATAAATTCACTGATATGATGTTAGAAAAAACGGGCATCATCGGTATGATTGGTAAAGCAGAGCGTGGTCCTGCTACAGTAGAATCAATCAAAAACAATAAATCTATCTACTTAATGGCAGTAGGTGGTGCAGCTTACCTTGTATCTAAAGCAATCAAGAAAGCACGTGTTGTTGCGTTCGAAGATTTAGGTATGGAAGCAATCTACGAGTTTGAAGTAGAAGATATGCCAGTAACCGTTGCTGTTGATAGTGAAGGTGCCAATGCGCATACGCAAGGCCCTGCTATTTGGAAAGCAAAAATCGAAGAACTTGATGGCAAATTAAAATAACCATCTTGAAACTCTTTTCATAAAACGGCGCACCTGCGCCGTTTTTTTCAGCTCTGACCAGTCTCAGCTATTTCTCTAACATCTCTTTAAAAGCTGATTTTACTTGGCTTTATCGGCATAATTTTTTTGTCATTTTTTCTTTACGCTATACTTTACCTTTACGTTCACGTAATAAAGTTGGCGATGTTAATATTTTGTTTTGAATTAACAATGCTTAATGCGTACGTTGACTGGTATATTTTTTCCATAAAGTGTTAGTTTTTGAGTTGTTATTTCGGCCTGAGAACTTTGCTTAGTTTTATCATCTCATTTAGTGGTAAGGGAGCATACGAAGTGATAAAGTCTCGGCACTTTCAGCGCTCACACCCTTTAGGGTAAGAAAATTTCGGAGTATTTAACTGTGGCTGTATTTAATAAAGTCGACTTTGATAACCACGAGCAAGTGGTGTTTTGTTCAGATAAAGAATCAGGCCTAAAAGCTATTATCGCGGTTCACAATACCAAGTTAGGTCCAGCGGTTGGTGGTTGCAGAATGTGGGACTACACAACTGATGAAGATGCTGTTACTGATGCACTTCGCTTATCAAAAGGTATGACCTACAAAAATGCTGTGGCACGTTTACCATTTGGTGGCGGTAAGTCAGTGATCATCGGTAATGCTAAAGAAATTAAATCAGAGCAACTTTTCCGTGCATTTGGTCGTCAGTTAGAGCGTTTAAGTGGTAGCTACTATTCAGCTGAAGATGTAAACATCACTTGTGATGATGTGGCTATCATGAATAAAGAAACTAACTATGTATTAGGCCTTGAAGGTAAAAGTGGTAACCCTTCACCGTTCACAGCATATGGTACATTCTTAGGTATTAAAGCGGCGTTACAACATCAACGAGGTCATCAAGATCTTGCTGGTATCAAAGTAGCCGTGCAAGGCTTAGGTGCAGTAGCATATGGCCTTTGTAAACACTTACATGAAGCGGGCGCAACATTATTTGTAACAGATATCAACGAACAAGCTGTTGAGCGTGTTGTAAATGACTTCAATGCAACGGCTGTGGGTATTGATGAAATCTACGACTTAGATGTTGATGTGTATGCACCATGTGCACTTGGCGCAACGGTGAATGACACGACTATCCCGCGTTTAAAAGCAACAATTATTGCAGGTTGTGCGAATAACCAATTAGCAGAGTCTCGTCACGGTGAGATCATCCGCGAAAAAGGTATTTTATACGCACCAGATTACGTAATTAACGCAGGTGGTATCATCAACGTTTATTACGAAACTGCACCAGAAGGTTATAGTGCAGAAGCATCAACGAAGCACGTTGAAGGCATTTTTGATACGCTAACAGAAATCTTTGCTCGCTCTGAAAAAGAGCAAAAGTCGACGCATTTAATTGCCGATGAACTCGCATTAGAAATCATCGAAAACGGCTTATAATTTAGTAAATCGATAAATTTACAGGTAAAAAGGTGCGCAAGTCGCACCTTTTTTGTCTCTGTTATTTATCGCAACAAAATGACGAAGGCTAACTATCTCGGTACACTCGGTTTTTAAATCTCGAGGACGCCTAATGAAAACTCAGCCTTGTGAAATAACCCCAATCAATCTTGATACTTGGCCTCGTAAGCAGCATTTCGCTTTTTTCAAAGAATTTTCTCTGCCATATTTTAATGTATGTGTTTCACTCGATATGGCGGCTCTATATAACAAGTGCAAAGCAGAACCGTATTCGTTCTTTCACAGCTATGTTTACCTAACACTTGAAGCATGTCATGACTATGCACCAATGCGTCAACGTATTATTGATTTGTTGCCCGTACAACTGTCATCTGTAAGAGGCAGTGTGGTAGAGCTTGCAGAAGATGAAACTTTTCGTTTTAGTTATTTTGAAAAACAAGCGTCGATGGAAGATTTTTCAAAACACGCGATTGCTGTGGGTAAAACAAGTAAAGCAAAACCATTTTTCTCTGATGCATTTGCTGCAACAGAAGGGCAGCCTGATCTTATTCATATCTCAGTGCTACCATGGCTTAATTTTACCGGTTTCTCGCATGCGGTGAGTGAAGGGCATGGTCTAGGTATACCCAAGTTTGTGTTTGGCCAATATGACGTACAAACTGGCAAGATGCCGCTTTCAATCGATGTGCATCATGCTTTGATGGATGGCCTGCATGTAGCAAGATTTGTGAAAATACTGCAAGAAAAAATTACGAATTTTTGTAATTGATTCTTGCTAAATGTTATCGAAGTAAGTAAAAATTGCAACTAATGTAGTATTATCTGAAGTTAGGGATGACTTTACTTCGCATAACTACATCACTGAATAGAACGATAATAAATATCAGGGTTTTAGTTTAATGGTGCGGGTAGTTAGTTGTATTTTTCTTTTTTTATGTTTCAGCGCGGTTGCAGAATCTGCACGCCTCTCTTTAAGTGACTATTTTACAGAGACTTGGAGTACTCGCGCCGGCCTTCCTCACAATAGTATCAATGGTGTAGCGCAAACCAAAGATGGTTACATTTGGATAGCAACTTGGGAAGGGCTTGCCCGTTTTAATGGTCGCGAGTTTAAACTCTTTACTCGAACAGAAATACCTGGCTTACCTGATTCTGGCCTACGTAGCCTTATTGCAATGGAAAATGGCGATTTATATATCGTGGGCGCCCGTGGTGGCATTGCGCTTCGCTCACAAGGAGGGTGGCGCGCATTACCAAGCTCATCAGCCATGGTTAATCATGCACTTGTTACTGAACAAGGTGAGCTTTGGTTGGCACTTGAAGGGCAAGGTATTGTATACCGCGCTTCTGAAACTGTCACTGAGCAAAAACTGCTTGATAAGTTAAGTGCCTACCGCCTTTTACAAGACAAAACAGGCGTGATTTGGGCTGCGACCAGTGATGGTCTTTATCAAATAGAGAATAAGCAAGTTAGTAAGATCAATGAAGACTCAGGGCTTCCAAATGCTTCTGTGTTTACCTTGTTACTAACGGAGTCAGGCACTTTAATTGTCGGCACTGAAAAAGGGGCATGGCAAAAGAAAAATAATAAGTTTGTTGCTATTAATCCCGTCCTTAACAACGAATCAATTGCTAGTTTACTCGAAGATGCACAAGGCGATTTGTGGTTTGGCACCATCAATAAAGGGGTATTTAGACTTAGCAGTTTAGGCCTTGAAAACTTAGCGGCAGATGATGGCTTACCCAACAACCGTATTTTATCCTTATTGCTCGATCGGGAAAAAAGTATTTGGGTTGGCACGAATGCCGGGTTATTCCGCCTGCGCGAAGCACCATTTACGAATTGGAGCCAAAGTCGTGGGCTTGCATCTGATTATGTGCGTACCGTGTTATCGCATTCTGATGGCAGCTTATGGGTGGGCAGTAGTAATGGCTTAAATCGTATTGAAAATGGCAAGCTCACAACCCTTACCCAAGCCTATGAAAAAGACCCACTATCAGTTTTAAGTTTAACTGAAGATAAGCAGGGCGGAGTCTGGCTAGGCACTTATACTGCCGGTTTAATGAAAGTGGTTAATGGGCAAATTTACCCAGTAAAAAACCGCAGTAATGGCCTGATCAGTAACGAAGTTCGCGCTGTGTTGTTTGATGCTTTTGATAATCTATGGGTTGGTACCGCTGCCGGCTTAACCAAGATAGACCCTGCAGGGCAAATTCATTCGTTTACCACGGAGGATGGCCTAGCCGGTGATTTCATAATGGCACTTAATGAGGATGACCATGGTAGATTATGGGTTGGCACGGGCGTCGGTGTGTCCATTTTTGACCCAATTACAGAGCAGTTTAAAACACTTGAGTTTCCAACGCAGTTCAGCACTGAGTATGCATTCGGCTTTTACTTAGATGGCGATAAAATGTGGCTTGCAACCGATAGAGGTCTCGTTCGTTACAATCTCAGTACAGATAAAATGAGCTTATTTGGTCGAGACCAAGGTTTACCTGTTGATAAGCTGTTCCAAGTCATTGAACAAGGTGATTCATTGTGGCTGACTAGTAACCGCGGTGTTATTCAAGTCAATAAAGCTCAGCTAGTAGCACTGCTAGATAACCCTGAAAAAGTTCAGCCAATGAGTGTTTCGATGCAGCTTTATGATGAAGGCGATGGCATGCTTAGCGCGCAAGCTAATGGTGGTTCAAACCCTGCTGCTGTACTTCATTCAGATGGACAAGTATGGGTTGCCACAGCAAAAGGCGTTGCTATTGCGACACCAGAGCGTTTAAAAGAAGCCAGTAAACGCCGACTATCGACGGTTATTGAAAGCTTCGAAGTCGATGGCAAACCCATGACTTTACCCGTTGGAAATGAGGTACTGAGCTTGCCTGCGGGTGTTTCTCGTGTTTCGTTCAATTACGCTGGGCTTAGTTTTATTATGCCCGGGCGTTTAAACTACCAAACGCAATTAAGTGGTTACAATCAACAATGGGTAGACCGGGGGCGCTTGGCCATTACCGAATACACTAATTTACCACCGGGTAACTATACCTTTAAAGTGCGCGCTGGGTATCCAAATAGTGATTGGCAAGATAATGAACAAGTACTGCGGTTTAAAATAGCCCCTTATTTTTGGCAGAAAACCAGCTTTAAATTATTTATCTTAGTTGCAGTGCTTTTTGCTGCTTATGCCATTTATAAATACCGCTTATATCATTACAAGCGCATTGAAATTGAGTTAACTGAAAAAGTTGAACAGCAAATGCATGATTTGCAAACGCAAGCCGATGCCTTTGCTCATTTAGCGAATCATGACCAATTAACGCAATTACCGAATAGACGTGCCTTTGATATATGGTTGTCTGAAAACTTTAGTCAGTTCCAACGTGATAATAAAACGCTTAGTATTGCCATTATGGATATTGATCACTTCAAACTCATTAATGACAATTTCTCGCACTTAATTGGTGATAAAGTGATTTGTGAAATTGCTCGTTTACTGCGCATGAACTTCCCTGATGAAGGTTATGCGGCGCGTTGGGGCGGTGAAGAATTTACCCTGTTGTTTCCATACAAAAACGCTGAAGAGGCCGCAAGATTGTGTGAAATTATCCGTTTAGAGATAGCGGGTTACGATTTCTCAGAATTAGCAGATAGCCTTTCTGTAACGGTAAGTTTTGGTGTGGCAGATAACGCGCAAGTTGCAGACTACGACCGCTTGCTATCACACGCCGACAACGCTTTATACAATGCGAAGAATAACGGCCGGAACCAAATTTTTATTTATAATCAAGGCTGTATTACGCTCGATTAATCAGCTTTAAAAATAAAAATGTGTGTAAACAATTGATCTTTTTTTGTTTGCACACATTAAAGTATCAAGATTGTTTTTTAGGCGATAGTAATGCTTAACCTGGTTTTGATACTTTTTTTAATAATTTTTGTTGTGTGTTACTGGCGCTGGGACGATATCCGTAATCACTTTTGGCAGAAAAAATACCTTAATAACTCCCTCAATGTTCAGCAAAAAAATCTGCTGTTAAAATATATGCCTATCTACCGAAAGATGACGGATGCCGACCGCGAAAAGCTGGAGCGTCATATCGTTTGGTTTTTAAATGAAAAACGCTTTATCGGTTGTGATGGCCTTAAGCTTAATGATGCAATGAAGCTGATTGTGGCAGCCGATGCCTGTGTTTTAGTGCTTAATAAACCATGGCCACTGTATCGTAATGTAAAAGAGATCCTGTTATATCCAAGCGCGTATTATGCCCCGCAAACTTCCCGCGATAATGCCGGACTTGTTAGTTATCACAATACGGTGCGTCAAGGTGAATCATGGCCAGGCGGAACACTGGTATTGAGTTGGCATGATGTCCTTGAGGGGAACCGTTTACCAAGCGATGGCCATAATTTAGTGTTTCATGAATTTGCCCATCAGCTCGACCAAGAAACCGGCAAAACCACGGGTACACCACTGCTTTCGAGTAACGAGGATTACCAAAAGTGGGCAAAAGTATTTAGCCGCGCCTTTAATCAACTGAAAACTCATTTAGCTTATGGCATGCCTCATGTTATTCATAGCTATGGCGCGACTAATGAGGCAGAGTTTTTTGCTGTTATCACCGAAACTTTCTTAGAAAAACCCGCTGAACTCAGGCAATTTGACCCAGAAATTTATCATTTACTGGTTGGCTTTTATCAGTTTGATCCGATTGCGTGGCATTAGTCGACTATTTACGTCTGTTTAACACGAATCACTGGAATCTTGCTATGCTATTTGGTGCAATCTTAAAAGTGTGCATATAAGCAAAACAATAAAAAGTGAGATTTCAATGAAGAAAATGCTTCATACAGCGCTCGCTGTATCTATTTCACTTGCTCTAACTGGGCAAGTGGCGGCAGCTGAGCAATCAAATGACGACAAATGGCAGGTGGACGCACCTAAAGGCCAATTCCTAGACGCTAAAATTAGTGTTGAGCAGGGCACGTGGATGAACGTAGATATTAGCCCTGATGGTAAAACAGTTGTGTTTGACCTACTCGGCGATATTTATACCATGCCAATGTCAGGTGGCACTGCAACGCAATTAACCAGTGATATTGCATGGCAAATGCAACCACGCTTTAGCCCTGATGGCAAGCACATTGCGTTTACTTCAGACCAAGGTGGTGGCGATAACATTTGGGTTATGGATTTAAATGGTGAAAACCAAAAAGCCGTAACGAACGAAACATTTCGTTTGTTAAACAGCCCAGCTTGGAGCCCAGATGGTGACTACTTAGTTGCGCGTAAGCACTTTACTGCAAGCCGCTCTCTAGGGGCTGGTGAAGTATGGCTTTACCACAAAGCGGGTGGTAAAGGTGTGCAACTAACTGCACGTGAGAACGACCAAAAAGACTTAGGCGAACCAATGTTCTCACCGGATGGTCGTTATGTTTATTTCTCGCATGATGCAACGCCGGGTAAAACATTCCATTACTCTAAAGATTCTGTAGCGGGTATTTATAAAATTAAACGCTATGACCGTGAAACTGGCGAGATTGAAACAATTATTGATGGCATGGGTGGGGCTATTCGACCAACACCTTCACCAGATGGTAAAAAGCTTGCGTATATTAAGCGCGATGATTTCCAAACAAGCTTGTACTTATATGATCTTCACACCGGTGAGCATACTAAGCTGTATGGCGAGCTTGAGCGTGATATGCAAGAGACATGGGCAATTCATGGCGTATACCCAACAATTGCTTGGACACCAGATAACGAACAACTGGTCTTTTGGGCGGGTGGGTCAATTCATAAGCTAGATGTGGATGATAAGTCTGTCTCGACTATTCCATTTAAAGTTGAGACCAATAAGCAAATTCAAAAAGCCGTGCGTTTTACACAAAACATCGATAGCGATAATTTTGATGTGAAAATGCTGCGCAATGTACAAATTTCACCGGATGGTGAAACGGCTATATTTGAAGCGCTAGGTCATATTTATAAACGTGATTTAGAGTCTGGCAAAGTGAAGCGCCTGACTAAGCAAGACGACCACTTTGAATTATTCCCGCAGTTCTCTCGTGATGGTAAGAAGATTGTTTATACCACATGGGATGATAACGAACAGGGCTCAGTTCGTGTTGTATCTGCGCGCAGTGGCCGTGGCGATACCATTACTAAAGAGCCGGGTAAATATGTAGAGCCAACTTTCAGCCCTGATGGCAAAACGGTTGTTTACCGTAAAGCATCTGGCGGCAGTATCCTTAACCCAACATGGTCATTAGAGCCAGGTATTTACTCAGTAAGTGCTAAAGGCGGTAAAGCGACGCTAATCACTAAATCAGGCTATCAGCCGCAATTTGGTGCAGCGAATGACCGTATTTATGTGATGAGCCCTTGGCCGAAACCAACATTAAGTGTTGTTGAGCTTGAATCAAAGCAAGTTCGTAAACTTTACGAATCAGAACATGCTACAGAGTTTAGAGTATCACCAGATGGCCAATACTTAGCGTTTGCAGAGCGTTTTAAAGTATTTGTTACGCCATTTGTTGAGCGTGGCAAAACCATTAATATTGGCCCTAAAGATAGTCAATTCCCAATTGAGCAGCTTTCTGTTCGCGCGGGTGAAAACATCAGTTGGAGTGGCACAAGCGATAAACTTTATTGGAGCTTAGGCCCAGAGTTATATCATGCAAGCCTAGCGGGTTTATTTGATATTAACCAAAATGCAGAGACTGACTTTAAAGTTAAAAGCGGTGACAACATCGGTTTTACAAAAACCATGGCGGAGCCTAAATCAATCTTTGCGTTAACTGGTGCGCGTATTATCACCATGAACGGTGAGCAGGTCATTGAAAACGGCGTTATTGTTACTGATGGTAAGCATATTAAAGCGGTTGGCAGTAAAGACAGCGTTGCTATTCCTAAAGGCGCAGAAGTAATAGATGTAACTGGCAAGACGATTATGCCGGGTATTGTTGATGCGCATGCGCATGGCTCGCAAGGCAGCGATGAGATCATTCCACAGCAAAACTGGAAGAACTTAGCGGGCTTAGCGTTAGGCGTGACAACGATTCATGATCCATCAAACGATACCACTGAGATTTTTGCTGCAAGCGAAATGCAAAAAGCAGGCATGATTGTCGGCCCTCGTATTTTCTCTACAGGTACCATCTTATATGGTGCGAATATGCCAGGTTATACATCGCATATTGACTCGTTAGAAGATGCTAAATTCCATCTTGAGCGTTTAAAGAAAGTAGGTGCGTTTAGTGTTAAATCCTATAACCAACCTCGTCGTGAACAGCGCCAGCAAGTTATTGAAGCAGGTCGTGAACTTGAAATGATGGTTGTGCCAGAAGGCGGTTCATTACTGCAGCACAACTTAACTATGGTAGTAGATGGTCATACGGGTATTGAACACTCAATTCCTGTTGCCAATATTTACGATGATATTCGCCAGCTTTGGTCACAAAGCGATGTGGGTTACACGCCGACACTCGGTGTAGCTTACGGTGGTATTTGGGGTGAAAATTATTGGTACGACAAGACAGATGTGTGGAATCACCCACGCTTAAGTAAATTTGTACCAAAGAATCAGCTTTTGCCTCGCTCAATGCGTCGTGTTAAGGCGCCCGATCATCACTATAACCACTTCAACAATGCCCGTGTTGCCAAAGAGCTGCAAGACTTAGGTGTATTAGTAAACCTTGGTGCTCACGGTCAACGTGAAGGTTTAGCGGCACATTGGGAAATTTGGATGTTTGCGCAAGGTGGTATGACACCACTTGAAGCTATTCGTGCAGCAACGTTAGATCCTGCTAAATACATTGGCCTTGATAACAACATCGGTTCTCTTGAGCCGGGTAAACTTGCCGATTTAATTGTTATTGACGGTAACCCGCTAACTAACATTCGTGATACAGATAAAATCGATTACACTATGATCAATGGTCGTTTATTTGATGCTGCAACCATGAACGAAGTGGGTGAGAAAAAACGCGAAAAGCTATATTTTGAAAAAATCTAACATAGCAAAAATCTAAACTGAAAGCGGCCATTGTGCCGCTTTTTTATTGTTTATTTATTGCTTTAAATAAGGAAACTGTTTAATTCCTACTAGTTTTGCTTGGCAGATCATGCCCTCTACAAGCGTCATAAAATAGTGGCTGTGTGAGTCGAGCTGCGAGCTTTCCATGTTTTCACACGCTGATAGACGCTGTTTAATTAACTGCTGTACTGCCATTTTATGCTCTTTGCAGGCTTGATTTATCGGGCTTGCAGGATCAGCAAACTCAGCAGCGGTGTTAATAAATAAACAGCCATTAAAATCACCTAACTCAGTCACCTCAGAATTAAACCAAGCTTCATGGCAGCTGATCAAAGCTACTTTAAACTCTTCAATAGTGGTTAGTTTGCTGGTGGCATGCGTTAACCAATTTAAAAATCGGGTATGTCGCTCACTAAGGCACGCTAATAACAATTCATCTTTACTTGTGAAATGGTGGTACATGGTTTTTTTGGCGACACCCGCCACACTAATAATTTCGTTTATCCCCACACTATGAATGCCTTTTTGATAAAAAAGTGACAGGGCGGTCAAAATAATATGTTTTCGTTTATCCATAACAAGGCCTCATTGGGTGACTAATGACAGCTTGACAGAAGTAGACCGAGTTGTCTACTATTTGCTGGGTAGACAAGTCGGTCTACCTATTGGAGGTTTTATGGAGAATAAAGTAAGCAAGGCGGCCGTTGCGGGTATATTTGCTTGTATGGCAATTTTTGTGTTGGCCAATTTACAGCAATTAGGAAGTTATGGTGTGTGGTTGATGGCCCCATTTGGAGCAACTGCGGTGTTGGTATTTGGTGTGCCACATAGTCCGCTTGCGAAAGCGAAGAATGTTATCGGTGGGCACTTTTTAACTGCACTAATCGGCGTTGTTTTTGTAAATTATGTCGGTGTAGGGCCTGTTGAAATTGCTATAGCCACAGGGTTGGCAATTAGCCTAATGATGTTGACGGACACAGTACATCCTGCTGCAGGCGCAAACCCAATTTTGATAATGCAATCTATGCAAAGCTGGGATTTTTTAGTGATGCCTGTATTGATTGGAACCGTATTTATTGTGTTGTTTGGCCATAGTAGCCAATGGGTTATAACTAGCCAAATGAACAGCCATAAAAAAACCGCTAACGAGTAGCGGTTTTTAAAATTGCTAAGTGTAATTTGATTACACAACACCACGCGGTAAACGACAATCGTGGTCTTTTTCAGCTAGGTTAACAATCCAAAGCTCTTCAGCTTTGTAACCGTCATCGTTTGCTGTAACAACAGTGAACGATGCTTTCTTAGCTGTTTTAGCCGGTGCAGCGGTTTTAGTTTTGGTTTTTTTCGCTGGTGCTTTAGGTGCTTCTTCTGCTTTAGGCTCAGCTGTTTTACCAGAAGTGAGCTCTTCAGTCAGTGCTGCAACATCAGCAAGGCGCATATTTTTGCCACCGTCGATGCTATACCAACCAGGTTTTGTTGTGATTTCAGGTTTCTTACCATTCGCTGCTTCGTATGCTGCTTCGAAGGCATTTAACACTTCTGTTTTGTCTAGTTTGCTCATCAGAGACCCTATACGTTGTAAACACAGATTAAGAATATATATTTATACCTATTTTCAGCTTACTTTTCAATTTTTTGCGATTTTCCTTCCATTTTTCACTCATAAACGCCAAAATTTGCACAAAATAGAGGGTTGAAGGACGATTTTTATATGCAACGCAAACAATTTACTCAATTATTAAACGACATTCTTAAACCTGATTCTATCGCTGACTTTTGCCCAAATGGCTTACAAGTTGAAGGTGCGAGCGAAGTAAAAAAGATAGTGACGGGTGTCACAGCTAGCCAAGCATTGATTGATGCCGCTATTGCAGAAAATGCAGATACTATTTTGGTACATCACGGCTATTTCTGGAAAGGGGAATCGCAGCCAATCACGGGCATGAAAAAGCGCCGTATTGCAGCACTTTTAAATAATGATATTAACTTATATGGCTATCACTTACCGCTAGATATACACCCTGAAATTGGTAATAACGCGCAACTGGCTAAGTTACTTGATATTGAGTTCACAGGTGGGCTTGAATCTGGTCCAAATAGTGTACCGGTGAAAGGGCGTTTAAAAACACCTTTAAGTGGTGAAGAATTTACCGCCAAAATAACCCAAGTACTTAACCGTGCACCATTAGCTAGTTTGGTAAGAAAAGAGAAAATTGAAACCATCGCTTGGTGCACAGGTGGCGGACAAGGGTATATTGATTTAGCAGCTGCCCAAGGGATTGATGCTTATCTTACAGGTGAGGCTTCTGAGCAAACGATTCATAGTTCACGCGAGCAAGGTATCGACTTTTTTGCAGCTGGTCACCATGCTACTGAGCGTTATGGCATTAAAGCCTTAGGCGAGCTTTTAGCTGAGCAGCATGGTTTTGATGTGACGTTTATCGATATCGACAATCCAGTCTGATTGTTCTACAGCGCTTCTGGATCAATCCAGCGGCGCACACTCACCCAAGCACTGCCAATTTTCTCATGCGCGACTCTGGTCACTGCAACAAGTACTGCAATGTTAGGTATAAACTGCTTATACGTTGGATACTGACTAAAATCTTGAAAGTCGGTTGCCGCTGGTATCACATCAATGCCTTGTGCATTAAATAAGTCTTTCGCACGTGGCATGTGGCTCGCTGAGGTGACAAGCGCTGTTTTTTTATCGACTAAATAAATGGCAAGTCGTTTCGCCTCTTCTGCGGTATCCATAGCGAGAGGGTTTTGTTTAACTCTCGTTGCAGATATACCTAACGCTTTTGCTGTTTCAAACATGAGCTGACTATTGGTGGTATTAGCAAAACCGCCTCCTGATACATAGAGGGTGGCATTTGGGTAGTGATGGGCAAGCTTAACACCTTCAAGTAATCGAGCAAGCGCACAATCGCCTAGCTGGTGGTTTGCTTGAAGACGCGAGTTGGGCATTATTGAGCAACCAAGTACCACAATATTATCGAGTTTAGGATGTTTTGCTTGGTTAAATTGCCATGCAGGGTTATTGCTTGCAGCTATCAGTGACTGACCAATAAATGGCGTGCTTATCAGCATTAAAGTTAAAATGCTAACAAAGCCAAAATAGAGTGCTTTGCGTTTATGTGTAACGGCTAAAAATACCATCACTAAAGTAAGCAGCCCAAGCAACGGCAGAGGCATTAATAATGAGCCAATGATCTTTTTAATTTCAAACATGTATTAACATTATTATTAGTAATTGATGCTGCTATGTTAGTTATTTTGCCTTGTTTTAGCGACCGTTATTTTGCTTACACGTATTTAAAAAGTGGCGATAAACTGGGTTATCTTTCATATTCTTTTTCATCGCTAAATACATAGGGCGAGTAAGGCCTAGTGCACCTAACGGAATAGACTTAATGAGTCCTTGGCTTTCATAAGGAGTGACTAGCCAGTCTGGTAATGCTGCAACCCCCATACCTGCACTCACTAATTGAAATATCAATAAGCCTTGGTCAACCGTTTTAAGCGTGCCATCAAAGCGTGCATTTTGAATAAAATGTTTAAAGATGTCTTGGCGCTCACGGGGAATAGGGTACGAAATAATTGTTTCGTTTTTTAAATCAAGGGCGGTGACATAGGCTTTTTTTGCCAACTCATGATCCGGTGCGACTATCAGCTTTAATTTAAAATCAAATAGGTGAGCATACTCAAGCTGATCGGGTTCACGAATATCAGAAGTCAGCACTAGATCTAATTCATCATTAATTAAATCTGGAATGGCGTCGTAACTAAAGCCGCGCTCGTAATCAATTTTAATATCAGGCCAAAAATTATTAAATTCTTTGATGGTTGGGAGCAACCAATGAAAGCAGGCATGACACTCAACGCTTAAACGTAAATTTGAGATTGGCTGGTTAAGGCTTTCTTTTAACCGACATTTTGTTGCCTCAACACGAGGTAATACTTCATTAGCAAGCTCCAGAAGTAGCATACCTTGCGGAGTAAAACGCACAGGCTGTGTTTTACGTTCGAATAGCTGGCAATCTAACTTATTCTCGAGATCTTTAATTTGATGCGATAAAGCCGATTGAGTTAAAAACAACTCACGGGCGGTATTGACCAAAGAGCCTGTTTCTTTAAGGGTCGCTATGGTTTTTAGGTGCTTTATATCAATCATCTTTAAAAAATCTCATGGAAAATGTGAGTCTAACTCAGATTACGAACATACTACGCCTTAGAATTTATTTTTTCAACGTCTAGACGTCTAAAATATGTGGTTATTTTAACTGCTTTTTTACAATACGCCTTTTTATAAATAATTGACAGCGTTGTCATGAGGTTTTTTGTAGTTTAACTATGAAATTCCATGAATTTACCTCAAGTTGAAACTTGCAGTTTAAATCGTGATACAGCTTGCGATTAGTAATTTGATATTTAATTAAAATTACTGAGAGTAGGGTTTAGTTGTTTGCTAAGATATTATTTTTTAGGTGTTATTATCTTCTATTAGGTGTAACGTGATTTTTAAAGGAATGCTTGTGATACGTACCGTAATTTTACTCTGTGCATGCTGGGTTTTGCCTGTTTGCGCTGGCACTATTTACAGCCAGTTTCCAACAGAGATTGACCCGCATGGTCACTACATTTTTTATTCACATGGTTTTATCGTTGAAGGGACAAACCCTAAGCCTGTTCACAAAACCTTTGGGGTTTATGATTTTGTGGCTGTAAAAGAAGCACTGGCAGATGAAAGCTATCATTTAATTGCCTATCACAGGCCAAAAGGTACTGAGCCATTTACGTTTGCGAAAAAACTCGCTGCAGATATTGAAGCATTGATTAGTGCCGGTGTTGCTGAGTCGAACATTAGTTTGGTTGGTTTTTCACGGGGCGGGGCATTGTCGATCCTGGCGGCTAATGAACTTAAACGTACACATATTAACTTAATTATATTGGCAGGGTGTGCAGGCCTAGTTAAAAAGCACTCTTCAGTTAAGGCTTATGGCAAAGTGTATTCTATCTTTGAGCGCTCAGATCAGGTTGGCTCTTGCCAATTTTTAATTGATAGAAGTGACGTAACCAAGTTCGAAGAAAT
Source organism: Pseudoalteromonas sp. S2721 (assembly GCF_005887425.1). Taxonomy (NCBI): domain Bacteria; kingdom Pseudomonadati; phylum Pseudomonadota; class Gammaproteobacteria; order Alteromonadales; family Pseudoalteromonadaceae; genus Pseudoalteromonas; species Pseudoalteromonas sp. S2721. Next base: position 55,552 of record NZ_PNCZ01000042.1, on the reverse strand, counting down.
AAGCATTAATACAGGGCTCTCCCATGGCGCATTTTATAAACCAAAAGATGAGTGGCTGTTACCAATTAAGAAGTGGCTAAAGGATTAACTATGCCTTATTTACTGTTAGTTATTGTGATCAGTGTTTTGAGTGTGAGCTCTGTAAGCAATGCTGAGCCGTTTACTTTGCCACGTACTAATACTGTGTTACTTAAAGATAAACATACCAAAAACGAATACCCCATTACGATTAAATTGCCACGCAGCTACCAAAAGCAGAACCAGAAGCGCTACCCAGTTATTTACCTATTAGATGCAAACTACAGTTTGCCAATTGCCTCTGGTGCTAGTCGCTTTATGATGAATTCGGGGGCTATAGAGGAGGTAATTATCGTTGCAGTTGGATATCAAAAAGGTGTATCTGGGCTCAATAGCCGTATTTATGACTATACGCCATTTGAAGATAAAAATTGGCAGCGTAAAACAGGCGGAGCAAGTCAGTATCTAAATTACCTAAAACATACTGTATTGCCTCATATTGAGGCTCACTACAGAACAACCCAAAAAAGTACGTTAGTCGGTAACTCACTTGGCGGTTTATTTGCGGCTTATACCTTATTCACTGAGCCTTCGCTTTTTTCAAATTATATTATCGGCAGTCCTTCAGTGTGGTTTAAGCAGCACAGCCTGTTAGCTTTGCCTGTCGTACCTGCAGGTAAAGCAACTAAAGTGTACATTGGTATCGGAGAACTTGAAGAAAGTGAAGGTGAAAAAATGGTGTCGGGCGCAAGGCAATTAGCAGCTAAAATTAATAAACAAAGCGGCGCGCTGGTTACAACAAATTTATTTGTTATTCCTCAGGCACGCCATGCAACCGCATTCCCAACAACGATTACCCAAGCCTTAGACTGGATTTACCAGGTTAATGGTAACTAAAGAGCGTGACACTTTTTATATTTTTTGCCGCTCCCACAAGGGCACTCGTCGTTACGGCCTATTTTAATATCTGCAACTGGCGTTATATCACCGTCTAGGTAACGCCATAGGCCATCTTCTTTAATAAAACGCGACTTCTCGTGTAACTCACAATACAAGTTTTGATAAAAGTAATTAGCTTTAAATTCGACAAAACCTTCTTGATCGTTATGTTCAGTATCTAAAACACTTAGCTTGGTAAAACGGCAGCTATTAGCAAAATCTTTAATTTCGCGAACAGGGTTAGCGGCTTGCTGGCTTTGTGCATAGGTACTAAATACATATTTTGCATCTTTTAGTGCGTAAGCACTAAAACGAGAACGCATAAGTTGCTCTGGCGTATCAGCTTGGCTTGCACCTGTATGAAAAGGCTGGCAGCAAAGCTCGTAAGTCGATTCGCTGCCACAAGGACAAAGGGAGTGTGTGAGTGATGTCATAACAACTTACCTAAAACTATAAATTGTTATTTTAACAAGCCTATTGTGGCTGCGGTACTAAATTGTTTAATTGAGCGCTTTTTGTAAAACAATAAAATTTAGCAGATGCCTGCTCAAGGTTTAAGTTCATCGAATCAAGTTGATGATTGTTTACAATATCTGTCCATGTGATCACAGCAGCAAAATTACCGTTATGTAATGCTGAACTAAGAACGTACTCAAGATTAACTAAATGTTTTTGTCTGATCACAAGAAGTTTGCTGGTATCAATCGAACACGAATCTAATAATGCTTTACTAGGAACATGATCAGGAGCAATTAGCAGTGTCCATGCATTTTGGCTATTGTAATGATGCAATACTTTTAATAGCTCAAAGGTTGCTGAAATTTCGTCTTCAATTTGAATTAAATTAACAGACGCTTTGTCGTTATCTTGTTGATAGCTTTTAACTGTTCTTAAGGTAATTGGCTGTAACATAACTTTCACTCACTGGTTGTTTATACAGTATGTGTATACAGTAGTTTATACAGTATTTTTGCGCAAGTACTTTTTTGCTATTTTTTAACCAATGATTCAGTTTTATTTTAATAAAAACAATTTAATTGTTATTAAACAATGGTTTATTGTTTTGGTTTGAAGGTGGAAAAAGATGAAAAATTTACCATTAAATATATACAGTGTTTTATACAGTACTGTATAAACTGCTAAATTTTGATTCTATACAGGTGTTTTGCATAAAAAAGCCGGCATAATACCGGCTCTTTAGCTTTGCAATTTTGCTATTTATCTAAGTAGGTATTTAAAAACTCAAGGTATGCATTTGAGGCTTTTATGCGGTTTTCTTTTTTAGTAAAACCATGGCCTTCATCATCAAATAATACATATTCGACAGGCACACCATTTGCCTTTACAGCGGCAACAAGTTCATCGCTTTCAACTTGTAAAACGCGTGGGTCGTTAGCACCTTGGATCACCATTAATGGCTTGGTGATGTTTTTAGCATGAAATAGTGGCGAAATGGCACGGTGACGTTCACCGTCTGTCGCGGGGTCGCCCATTTCATCATACAGTGCCTTTTTAAAGCTTTCCCACCATGGTGGAATCGAGTTCAAGGTTCTAACCCAGTTTGTTACACCAAATATATTAATGCCTACTTTGAACTCTTCAGGTTCAAAGGCAAGTGCGGCGGCGGTCATAAAGCCACCATAGCTGCCCCCCATAATGCCAATTTTATCAGCATCAACCCAATCTAGGCTTTGCAGGTGTTTTTTACCGTAAACAATATCTTGTAAATCGTCAGTGCCGTGTTTTTTATCATCTAAATGGAAGAAGGTTTTACCATAGCCTGAGCTGCCACGGTTATTAACTGCAAAAATGGCATAACCATGATTGACTAGATGCTGCTGCATTGCACTATATCCTGTACGACTTTGGCCGCCAGGACCGCCGTGCACCCAAACTAAAGCTGGTACTTTGTTGTTGCTATTAGCTTGCTTAGGCTTATATAAAACCCCGGGGATCTCTAAACCATCAAAGCTTTTAAAGCGCACAATTGTGCTTTCAACCAAGTCATTTTGATTAATTGCATCACTTAATGTGTTGGTTAATTGTTTAGCTTTTGATTCACCGAGTTGCCACACAAATAGGTTACTTGGTGAGGTATCTGAATTTAAATAAAACGCCATGGTCTTTTCATCAGCTGAAAAGTTCACACCACGTAAATTACCAGCTGGCAGCGATGGCATGGCAATACCTTTACCTGTGGTGGTATCAATTATCGACACTTTAGTGCTTGCGTCAGCATTAACACCGCTTACTTGATAACGGCCAGATTTAGAGAAGTAGATAAAACTCACATCCCACTCATCTTTGAGGGCAGGGCTGTGCTCGCCGGTCGTTAAGTCATAGCGCCACACTTCTGCAAACTCACCTTTGGCGTCGGTTGAGTAATATAATGATTTACTGTCTCTTGAGAAGGTTTCTGGACCATACTTAGCGTCGTCGTCATGACGGGTAATGAGCTCTGGTTTCAGTGTTTTTTTACGCGTATCGAGAATAAATACATCGCTGTCTTTGTTCGAATTGTTTTTCGATAAAGCAATAAATCGACCGTCAGGGCTGATCGCACCGACATCTAGCCCCATGGTATTTTGGTAAACAGGCGTTACTTCATAGCTATTAGCATCAACACGATATAGGTCCATAAACTTAGCATCACGCTGATTGCTGGTTATAAAAAAGTGTTTACTGTCTTCTGTGAAACCTGCAAATCCTGCTCTGGTTTCTTCACCTGGCGTAAGATCTTTAACTGTGCCGTCTGTTTCGCGAACATAGATGTGATAACGCTCGTTACCGCCAGAGTCTTTAGTAAATAGTACGCGCTCATCTTTAGGGAAATAAGCCACAGCATACGTACTGTCTTCAAAGTCTGTTAAGCGGGTTTTTTTGGCGGTTTTTATATCTACTTCATAAAGGCTATAAATGCCGCTTTCGTCACTGCTAACGAGTATTTTGTCGCCTTTTGGTGAAAAGCTGCTGCCCATAATTGAGGTTGTATCAAAAAAGGTTTCAGCATCATACTGTTTAACAGTTTGGCTTTGTTGCACGCTTTCGGTGCTACTTGTTGATGGGGTTGATTGAGAACATCCTGCAAGCGCCAGGCTAAGCGCGCATGCAACGGCTGCTAGTTGAAAACTCGGTTTCATTGTAATTATTCCTTGTTAATTTTTCGTTATCAAGTGTTGCCTGTTCATAATCTAAACGCAAGTTTTACCCGTTCGATATTTGTTACAAATCATGTAACTAATAAGAGATATGAGTGTGTTACTATTTTTTCACTATTAAAGGGATAAACATGATTGAAATTAACAACCTCAATAAGCGCTTTGCTTCAGCCCACGTTTTTGAAAACTATAATAAGCAATTTCAAGGTAAACGAGTTTGTTTACAGGCAGCCAATGGCAGAGGAAAAACAACATTACTGATGATGCTAGCAGGCCTTGAAAAGCCTCAATCAGGGCAGGTTTTATATAATAATCAAGCATTAAAATCGCCGCAAAACAATGTTTCAATTGCTAGCGACCGTATTGCTCTGCCAGATTTTTTAACTGCGCGACAAGTTATTGAACTTAGTTGCAAGGCGTTAAAGAAAGACATGCCAGAGCAACTCATTACTGGATTTAACTTTAAAGAGCACCTAAATACTCGCTTTAGTGCTTTGTCGAGTGGCAATCAAAAGAAGTGTCAGCTTATCACTGCCTTTTTAAAGCAAGCTCCATTTTTGCTATTAGATGAACCGAGTGCTGCACTTGATCAAACAAGTATAAAATTTTTGCTGACCTTACTTGATGACTACCTTGATGACTACCTTGATGATAAACCTAATGGGCAAATTATCATTACAAGCCACGAACCAGAAGTGTTTATACAGCACGGTTTTGAGTGCACATCACTATGATAAATTCCTTTGCAAGTTACTTCTCATTCCTTTCTTTTCGATACTTAGCATATACGACCACCCTCAAGAGCATGCTGTCTCAATTAAAGAGTTTTAGCTTGTTGTTTGCACTGGTACTGGGCCCAGCTTTTCTTGGTATGGTTTTATTGTTGTTTCTAGGACTTGGTAAAATAGTCGATAGCCATGCAGCACCTGGTTACGGTGCAAAATTAGCAGTAATTTATCTTTTACTTGAATCAGTAATGTTATGGGCCATGGCACCAGCCATTAAAAATGAGCAAAATAGGGCATTTCAGCGAAGTCTATATAAATCCTCTTGGCGAGTATGTGTTGACTGCAAGTTACTACTGTTAAGTAATGCTTGGCTTATTGCCAGTTTACTAATAGCAGTCGACCTATCGTTAAAGCAATGGCTACAAGTGCCTCATTTTATACTGTTTATGCTGTTGCAGTGGCTATGTGGAGTATTTGTTCTTTATAGGCCACGTGCACTTTTTTATAGTTTATTACTCAGTTCTATCTTGGTATTACTGCCTGCTAGTTTAACTTCACTGCAATACTATCTAAGTTTTATTGCAATTTTCGGCTGTTCGATTTTACTCCCACCTGTAAGAATAAGTCATAAGTTAAAAGTACACTCGCTTGCTTTGTTTTGGCTTAGTTACTTTATACAGCATAGCTGGAGCTTAATATGGCGTGGTTCAGTCTTGCTAGCATGCTTGCTCGCTTTATTACAGCTAATTGCAGTGCGTAATGACTTTAGCGACTTGGTACTGGCTTTGGCTTTTTCAGTATGCGTGTTGCTAACAAGCTCGCTGCAGTTCGATTGCTTGGCTGTTTTTAAAAAATATCGGCTGTTCTTTCAAAGCAATAACCAAGATAAGCCGTTTTATATAAGCCAGTTTTTACCGAGCTTTATATTTTTTTCTGTGGCTTTCATTGTCGTTATAAGCATGCTTGGCACTAACTTGATTTACATCCCTATTGGGGCAGTGTGGTGTGTATTGCAGCAATATTTAGCGCAAAAAAAACCAGCGCAATTTGCGCTGGTTTGGTTTTTCATAACAATTGGAATTGTTTTGCTAGCTTAAGCGGCGTCTGCTTTTTTATCGCTCTCGCCGCGGGCAACATTACCTGCAACTAAGTCTGCTGGGTCAAAGTCGTCAACGTTAATAACGTCAAGACGGGCTTTTTCAACAGCAGCTAGTTTGTCAGCTTCAGCTTGGCTTAAAATGCCTGCTTCTAGGCCCATTTGCGCTACTTTATCAAGCTGGAAGAAAGGCAGTTTTACGCCTTTTTCACGGCATACCTTGTCAAACAGAGGCTCAACTTCAAGGATGTCTTTAAGCGTTTGCTCTTGACGACCAACAAGGTTAAGTGGCTCGTTTTTAAGATAAATGTAGTTAGCTAAACGGTTACGAGTTTCGCTTGGTACTTGTAATAAGTGAGCAAGTTTGTGCTCAAGCGTATCAGTAGGCTTACGTACTGGACGACCGAATGGGAATAACATGATTTTTAGCATCGCACGTAGTGGTGCAGATGGCATGTTATTGATTAAGTCAGCGAGTGCACGTTGGCAGTGGTAAAGGTGATCTTGGCAGCTCCATTGAACAAGCGCAAAATCTTCTTTTTTACGGCCTTCGTCGTTGTAACGTTTAAGTGTTGCAGATACAAGGTATAAGTAGCTTAGTAAGTCACCTAAACGTGCAGAGATACGCTCTTTACGTTTTAATGAACCACCAAATACTGCCATGCTGATATCTGACATTAATGCTAATGATGCACTGAAACGTGACGCAACACGATAAAACTCAGCTGTTTCGTCTTTGTATGGTGTACTTGTGAAGCGAGCATTTGTTAATGCTAACCACTTAGTACGAACAAGGTTCGAAATAGTAAAGCCAACGTGACCCATTAACGCTTTATCGAATACTGCAAGCGCTTCTTCGCGGTCTTCAATAGCACAAGCACCTAGCTCAGTTAACACAAATGGATGACAACGAATTGCACCTTGACCATAAATGATCATGTTACGCGTTAATATATTTGCACCTTCAACGGTAATTGCAATTGGCGCACCTTGGTAACCGCGACCTAAGTAGTTGTTTGGACCAAGCATGATGCCTTTACCACCATGAACATCCATGCCGTGAATCGTTGCTTCACGCATTTGCTCAGTTAAGTGGTATTTGATAATCGCAGAGACAACCGATGGTTTTTCACCAAGGTCAACAGCCCCTGTAGACATGCTCACTGCAGCATCAGAGCTATATGCGTAACCTGCAAGTTTTGCCATTGATTCTTCAACACCTTCCATTTGACCAATTGGTAAACGGAATTGACGGCGAATACGGCTGTAAGAGCCTGTTGCAAGCGCAATTGTTTTAATGCCACCTGTTGAGTTAGACGGCAATGTAATTGCACGACCAACAGATAAACATTCAACAAGCATACGCCAGCCTTGACCAGCCATTTTCGGGCCACCAATGATGTAATCAAGTGGTACGAAGATGTCTTTACCGCGAGTAGGACCATTTTGGAATGGTACGTTTAGCGGGAAGTGACGACGGCCAATTTCGACCCCTGGAGTATCTGTAGGGATCAGCGCACAGGTAATACCAGGTTCTTTGTCATCACCTAGTAAACCGTCTGGATCTTGTAGTTTAAATGCAAGACCAAGTACAGTCGCAACAGGAGCAAGAGTAATGTAACGCTTGTTCCACGTTAGGCTAATACCAACAACTTCTTCGCCGTTCCATTGACCTTTACAAACAACACCGTAATCTGGAATTGCACTTGCGTCAGAACCGGCTTCTGGTGATGTTAAAGCAAAACATGGAATTTCTTGACCACTTGCTAAGCGTGGTAAGTAATGATCTTTTTGCTCTTTAGTACCATAGTGCTGAAGTAATTCGCCCGGACCTAATGAGTTAGGTACACCTACGATAGAAGAAAGTAACGTTGATTTACTAGTTAGCTTTTGCAGTACACATGATTGTGCATAAGCAGAAAACTCTAAACCGCCGAATTCTTTTTTGATGATCATGGCAAAGAATTTATTATCTTTTAGATATTGCCAAACATCTTGCGGTAAATCAGTTAGTTCGTGAGTTGCGTGCCAGTCATCTAGCATGCTGCACACTTCTTCAACTGGACCATCAATAAACGCTTGCTCTTCGATAGTCAGTTTAGGTGCTGGGTATTGGTGTAATTTGTTCCAGTCAGGACGACCGCAAAATAGATCCGCTTCCCACCACGTCGTACCGGCATCGATTGCTGATTTTTCAGTATCCGACATCGTCGGGGTTACTTTTTTGAAAGCAGCGAAGATAGGTTTGATGATGTATTGTTGACGAACGCCAGTCACAGAAAGTGGCACAGCGATAAGTAAGAATAGTAGCCAACTAATTGCGCCAAACGCGCCAGCAAATGTGCCAACAAGTAAAGTCGCAACGGCAATACCTAAGCAGGTATTCCAGCTTGCTCTGTGGTAACTCGCAATACTAAGCAGCACGAGTAAACCAAGTAAAAATATGAGAGTCATTGATTATTCCTTAATAGAGGTCAGACCACCTCTTTTAGAGTAGCGCTAGAAAAGCGAATTATCAAGAGGGGAACAAGGATTAAAACGGCTTGTTTGGTGAGTTTTATTATTTTAAAAATGGCTATCAGTGCAAAAACATTTACAGCAGATGAGGAATTGTTGAGTAATTACTTATAATCAGCGCCGTTATACTTACGATTAGTTGTGAATTGCTCAGATAGTTCTGAAAATCTCAGCATAGCAGTTGCCATCCTTAGCGGTATGTTTAACAATGAGCGCAGGCAGGGATCAGCCCATCATGCCTTCCTTCGATTAGTTTTATAGGTTAAGAGTTCTATGTGTGAGTTGCTTGGCATGTCGGCCAATGTACCAACGGATATTTGTTTCAGTTTTTCAGGATTATTAGAACGCGGTGGTAATACTGGCCCGCATAAAGATGGCTGGGGCATCACTTTTTACGAAGGCAAAGGCTGTCGTACATTTAAAGATCCTGAGCCAAGTTGCCAATCAGAAATTGCCAAACTAGTTAAAGCCTATCCAATAAAAAGTATTTCGGTGATAAGCCATATTCGCCAAGGTAATCGTGGCCGAGTGTGTCTTGAAAATACCCACCCATTTACTCGCGAGTTATGGGGCCGTGAAATTACGTATGCTCACAACGGGCAACTATCGAATTATCATGATTTAAAACCAGATTACTATCGACCTGTGGGGAATACAGACAGTGAACTGGCGTTTTGTTGGCTGCTCGATAAAATTCGCGAAAAATACCCTAAACGCCCATCAAATATGGCTTCTGTATTTCGTTATGCTGCCAAGCTTGCCCACACACTGCGTGAAAAAGGCGTATTTAATATGCTGCTTACTGATGGTGTTTATGTTTTAGCTTATTGCACCAATAACCTACATTGGATCACACGCCGTGCGCCGTTTGGCAAAGCGACATTAATTGATGCTGATATGGTGGTTGATTTTCAAAAAGAAACCACACCGAACGATGTGGTTACTGTGATTGCAACACGGCCACTTACCAATGATGAACGCTGGCAGAAAATGGAGCCAGGTGAGTTTGCACTGTTTAAAATGGGCGAAAAGATTTAAATAAAAGATGAAGCGCTACTCAGGCGCTTCATTACTCACTTCTTGTTGCACTTCATTTGGAACACTAACAGGTGTGGTCACGGTGAATGAATTGAGCTGCACTTCAAATTGCTCTACGCCTTTTTCACCTTTCCACATACGAACTAGCATGTAGTCCATTTCTGGGGCAAACCAAGCAAGCGCTTGACGCTTATCGTTATCGTATAATCGTTTTACTTTAATCGCTTCTACATTACCAATAGGTAGCGAAATCATTTCTGTGCCGACAACTTCAAAGTCATAATTACGAAGGTTGCCTTTTTTATCAATCAGTGGATACGATAATTGCGTTTTACCTTGTTTTAGCTCTTCGCGTACTTGCACTTGATAAGACAGTGAATCTTGAAAATCATCTGACCAATCAATTTTAAGAGGGTATTTACTTTGGCTGCTTTGAACTTGCTTTTGCGTAGCATCAAATTTTAAGCTGTACTCTTTATCAGGCCCGGTGCCCGAACGCTCCATAGTGTAACTTAGCGGAGAAATTTTCTGATCATGATAAGTAAACATGGATGTTTCTTTTCGTGAGTCTGAAAAAATCATCCATTCGATTTCACTGTGATAAGTGATCACGTAGTTACCGTCTGAGGCTTTTTTCAGCTCGCGTACTGCTTTACCATGGGTTTCGCCTTTACGAAGTACATCGTATTTGGCTTCGTATTGAGTGAGGTCGCCAGCTAATACACTGGTAGGAAGTAATAAAGTGCCCACACAAGCGAGTAGGGCACTTAGATTTTTATTCTGGGTAGTGCGCGCCGTGTGCAGGAAGTTTCTTTTCGTCAAAAACTGCATAATCTGCTTCCATCTTGAGTCGTTGTTCACTGAACCACTTGACCACCAACGGATAGATTATATGTTCTTGCTGATGAACACGTTGTGCGAGTGTCTCTGCGGTATCGTTTTCGAGTACCGGCACTTTGGCTTGAAGAACAACGGGACCGCCGTCTAGCTCTTCTGTGACAAAGTGAACACTAACACCATGAACGTCATCTTTTGCATCTATCGCTCGTTGGTGGGTATTCAGCCCTTGGTACTTAGGCAACAAAGAAGGGTGAATGTTCAACATTTTTCCCTTAAACTTTTGCACTAAGCTAGGTGTAAGAATACGCATAAAACCAGCTAATACAACTAGATTTGGTTCAAAATTGTCAATAATGTCCATTAACTCAGCATCATAGGCCTCGCGCGAGTCAAAATCTTTATGGCTTAGTACACGTGTTTGTATACCTGCATTTTTTGCTCGCTCAAGGCCATAGGCGTCGGCTTTATTACTAATTACAGCGGCGATTTCGGCCTTTATCTCACCACGCGCACACGCGTCAATGATGGCTTGAAGGTTAGAACCGCTACCAGAAATTAATACAACAAGACGACAAGGGGTCATTAGTCACGACCACCTAAAATTTCTACTTGCTCTTCGCCTGCTTTCGCATCTTGGATCTCACCGATATGCCATGCATTTTCGCCAAGATCTTTAAGGATTGTTAAGCTTTGCTCAAGTTTGTCAGCTGGAACAACTAAAACCATGCCTACACCACAGTTGAATGTACGGTACATTTCGTGTGTTGTGATGTTGCCGTTTTCTTGTAACCAGTTGAAAACAACAGGCCATTCCCAGCTATCACCTTTGATTACTGCTTTTGCAGATTCAGGAAGTACGCGCGGGATGTTTTCCCAGAAACCACCACCCGTGATGTGAGATAACGCATGTACGTCAACCTGCTTGAATAGCTCAAGTAGTTGTTTAACGTAGATACGAGTTGGCTCTAAAAGGTGATCGCCAAGTGTTTTGCCTTCAAGCTCAGCGCTCGTGTCTGCGCCAGATACTTCAAGAACTTTACGAATTAATGAGAAGCCGTTTGAGTGAGGACCACTTGATGCAAGAGCGATTAATTGGTCGCCTGCAGCAACTTTAGTACCGTCGATAATTTTTGATTTTTCTACAACACCAGTACAGAAACCAGCCATGTCGTAGTCTTCGCCGTCGTACATACCTGGCATTTCAGCAGTTTCACCACCGATTAATGCACAGCCAGAAAGCTCACAGCCTTTACCAATACCTGTTACAACATCAGCCGCAGTATCTACGTCTAATTTACCCGTTGCATAGTAATCAAGGAAAAATAGTGGCTCTGCACCTTGTACAATAAGGTCGTTTACACACATAGCAACAAGGTCGATACCCACTGTGTCGTGCTTTTTAAGATCGATTGCTAAACGTAGTTTTGTACCAACACCGTCTGTGCCAGCAACCAGTACAGGCTCTTTATAGCCAGTTGGTAGTTCGCAAAGTGCGCCAAAACCACCGATACCGCCCATTACTTCAGGACGTCTGGTTTTTTTAACTACGCCTTTAATACGCTCAACAAGTGCATTACCGGCATCGATATCTACGCCCGCGTCTTTATAGCTAAGAGACTGTTTTTGTTCGCTCACAGGTTTTCCTCAAAAAAGTTGCATGTGGGTTGCTTAGAAACGCGCGTATTTTACAACAATTGCACTGGCGCGGCTAGTTGAAAAATCACTTTAACCGACTTGACAAGGACAGTTGTCCGGTTTTTTGTTTTCAAGTTACAAGGCAAAAGTATCAAGCAAATGAACTTTTAACCTTGAAACTCGAAACTTCTCACTATTTGTTAAGCTTTCGCGGTTAAAATAGCGCGCAGAGGGGCAGGGTAACCTTCAATGGTTTTGCTGGTGTCATTAGGGTCTAAAAAGTCGACTAATGATTCGTTTTCCATCCACTGGGTTTTGCGTTGTTCTTCAAGGGTTGTGATTGCACAGTCTTTAACTTGTACATCTTTAAAGCCAACGCGTTCCATCCATAGTTTTAATGCCGCGGTGCTTGGGATAAACCATACATTACGCATTTTTGCATAGCGGTCAGTTGGCACTAAAACTGTGTGCTCATCACCTTCTACAACCAGTGTTTCAAGGACTAACTCACCCCCTGGGCGAAGCTGCGCTTTTAATTGCGCTAAAAAGTCGATAGGCGAACGACGATGATATAAAACACCCATCGAAAAAACTGTATCGAATGCTTTTAGCTCTGGCAGAGCTTCAACACCTAACGGCAATAAATGCACGTTTTCATCTTGGTGATAATGCTTTATCGCTTGGAATTGGCATAAAAATAAATCGGATGGATCGATACCCACCACAAAATTTGCGCCTTCGCCACGCATGCGCCACAAGTGATAACCCGAGCCACAGCCAATATCAAGCACTGTGCGGCCTTTTAACGGTTCGATATGAGGCAGTAAACGATCCCATTTCCAATCACTGCGCCACTCAGTATCAATCTCGATACCGTGTAAGCTAAAGGGGCCTTTACGCCATGGCATCATGCGCTTTAATAAATGCGTTAACTGTTTTTGCTGACCTTCAGATAGCTCATCACCGGTGCCAATTTGTACTTTATCCTGAAGATTTACATGGTTTGTGCTTACCTCAGGTAAGTTTTTCAGCACTTTTTGCCATTTCGGTAAATCGCCGTGGCTGGCTTCGAGTTCCCAGTGCTTTAATTGACCTGGCAAAGTTTCGAGCCAGTGGCTAAGCGGGCTTTGTGCAATCGCAGCGTAAAATTGGTTAAACCATTGAGACATGAAATACTCTTTATATCGTTGTGATGATTACTTGATTGCAATCATCGAGCAGAAGTTAAAACATTGATACCACACTTGCGTTTGGCTAAAACCAATTTCACTTAATCGGTTTAAGTGGGTAGATAAATGATCTGGGCGCATGACATTTTCGATAGCGGTGCGCTTTTGGCTGATCTCAAGCTCCGAATAGCCGTTGTGACGTTTAAAATCATGGTGTAAATCAATGAGCAAATTATCGCATTGCTCATTTTCACCTCTAATTTTTTCGCTAAGTAGCAAAACGCCGCCAGGTTTTAAATTTGCGTAAATCTTTTCAAGCACCGCTTGGCGCTTTTCAGGTGGAATAAACTGTAGTGTAAAATTCATCGCAACCACAGAGGCATTCTCGATGGCTAAATCGTTGATATCACCTAGTGTAACTGTGACCGGCACGTCAGAGCGAAAACCTTGTAAATGTAATTTACAGCGCTCAACCATCGCTTCCGAGTTATCGACGGCAATGATATTACAGTTATCAGTGCGAATATTCCGGCGCATACTTAACGTTACAGCGCCAAGTGAACAGCCTAAGTCGTATAGGTTTGAATTACTTTGCGCGTACTCGCCAGCCAGTTTACCTATGGTGCTAACAATGGTTGCGTAACCCGGCACCGAGCGCTGGATCATATCAGGGAAAACTTCTACTACATGTTGGTCAAAGCTAAAGTCTTTAACCGCTTGCTCAGTGGCATAAATACTGTCTTTTTGCGTCACGTGAACAGTCTCTTTAAAAAATAATACCGCTATTTTAGCATTTTTAACTGGATAGTCAGTGATAAATTCAGTAGCTTGGCTAGAATTATCAATAACAAGTACAAAAAAGAGAAGTTTAATGACAAAAAGCAAAGTGATCAGTACTGAAGATATCTTATCAACTCTGTGTCATTCAGTGACTGGAGTTCTGTCTTCAGCAAGCGGTAACAGTATTAGTTATTCTGCCATGGTTCAAAAAATCACCCGCACCTGTATGCGCCCAGATATTGGCTGTTTTGTATTGTTCGATGGTGGTTTTACCGGTCTTGTGGTAACAAACTTCACCGCGCAAGCTGCCATGGAAATTTACCATGACTACATGCGTAACATGGGAATGCCAGAAGAAGAAATTGCACAAAGCCATTTATCAGATGATGTGGCAAACGTACTCGGCGAACTGATGAACCAAATCGTTGGTGACTTTACGTCAAAAGTACGCGACCAGCTGCATACTTCTATCACGCAAAACCAACCTAAGATGATGGCAATTAATAAGCAGGTGCAAATCTCTGTTGATACCACTATGGATAGACCACAAGCACGCCGTGTGACCTTCACCACAGCGAAGCAAAATATCTTCTATCTAGAATTAGCCATGGATAAAACTGAATTTATCAAACTACATGACTTTGATATTTCAGAAGCGGTTGACCCGGATGACATCATCGAAAACGAAGCTAAACAAAAAGCTGAAAAGCAAAAAGCATCATCACAAGCAGACGATGCAGATGATGATTTTATGGCAGAACTTGGTTTGTGACCAAAGACTTGAGCTGTCAGCTATCAGTTTTCAGCCGTCAGAGAAAATAGAGGCGCGGGTCAGACCGCGCTTTTTAACATTTCTGGCAGAATTTTATAGTACTTTCTGCAACCATGTTTTCTCATCTATTTTCAGATAAATTGCGCTAGTATTCTCTGAAGCCAATAATATCCCGTTAGGAAAAGAAGTCACTCTAAAATTAAATTTTTCTGTCTGCATTATTGAAAAAATAGAAACATATAAATCGTTTTTTGAAGCTTGAATATCACCCTTAGACTCTAAAATATTCAACATCATCTCGAATGCTTCATCTAGGCTCATTGATGAGAGTATAGTACTAGATGAAATTGCTTCAGCACCTCGACACTCTGAATACAAAGTAGTTTCACCTAATTGCATTGATGCTGCACATTGCTCTGCTTTAGCGCAGCCAATAGAAAGTAATGATAAAGAAAGTATTAAAGTGAATTTCAATTTAACGTGCATAATCTACCTCTATTCTCCAACCCCTCCACTGTGAAAAAATAATTTCAAGCATTTTAGGTGTTCGACTGAAGTTATCCAAGTTTGATTGAATAGTCAAAAGTGTTTTTATTTAACATGAGCTTTCAGCCATCAAATAAAAAGTAGAGGCGCAGGTTAGACTGCGTTTTTTTGTTTTAAAAAGGCTATAAGACTTAGTGTTCTATGTTGAGTTTATTTCAAGGCTGAAATTCAATTGAGGGTACTAAACCCTAAGTTTGAAATATGGTTTTTCAGCTTTCATTAAGTTAATGTCTTGGTGTGTAATACATAAATTAATCTACTGAAATAACTCAATAGGCAATTGAATTGAAGTTAAAACGCGCTGGGAGTGAGTTTCAAGTGTTTGTTACATTCCAAACTCAATCGGAGACTTTACATGTTGTACTTAATGGAGTCCGAGAGATTGATAATATTTCTGATTTGTTAGAAGCAAAACAACTTTGGCTCGAATATAGCGAATCTAATCAAGCTGAGTATGGCAAATTTACCCTAGGTATTTCACATGAGAGTTATACGGAAATTTGCTTTGACTCATTAGGTTAAGAGCCTTGTAAGCTACCTCGGTATAAAAATATTGCTTGGTAGCAATTGCTTACATTCTTATGTTGAGGAAAATAATGCTGCAAGAATTAGATAATTGGAGAAATTAAAAATCTAAAATTTTGACAATTGAAAAGCTCAAGGTGGTTCTCTCTGCTCAATTGGGTGAGCCAATTAAAGCTCAATACATCGAAATTAAAGGCAATGGCCTTATAGCAAGAGCAACACTTTGGGAAAATGGTAATCATGTATTAAAAGCTATGTGTTGTCACTCTGATAAGCAGGTAATTTTAAAACAGCTGAATTCATGTGATGTATGGCAAATTGACGATGAACTTAACTGGTGGTTGAGTCAAATTGTTATTTACGAATCTGCATAATCGATGCAGTTGAGTAACTAGTCTTGGCTCAAAACTTACAGTTTAAAGCTTTGAACTTAAAGCTCGTTTTAAAGCCTACATTCATCCAATTTATGCTTTACTCATAAAGCCTTAAATGGATTTGATGATTGCATGAATTACTTAAAAAACTTTATAACTAAATTTGTTTTCATGATGCAGAAGCGGCCGGGGTTGATGGCGGTGTTGGCTTTTTGCAGTGGTGTAGCAAGCTATGTCTTTGTTGAGCGAAAAGAATCGTTTTCGCAGCTTATCTCTATTTTATTATTAGTCACTTGGTTGTGGTTGTTAATAGATAACTGGCTAAGAGATAAAGTAGAGGAGCGTTTTGGTGTGGCAGTGTCGCCCAACGTAATGCGCTTTGCGCTGCAAGTTGTGCAGCAAGAAAGTTTGTTTTTTGCTTTACCATTTTTCTTGGCGGTGACTACTTGGGACCATGGTCAGGCCGCGTTTACCGCTTTAATTATACTTTGTGCGTTCGTTTCTGTTGTTGATCCCCTTTATTACAAAAAGCTTGCAAGGCACAGTGTCTGGTTTAGTGTGTTTCATAGCTTTTCTTTGTTTGTCGTGCTGTCGGTTACCTTACCAATTTTATTAAAGTTAACGACCAGCCAAAGTTTTGAAATTGCACTGATAACAGCGGTTATTTTAACGGTCCCCAGTCTTGGCAATTTGATGCCCAATGCTAAATGGTGGCGTTTTCCGTTGTTGGTGTTATTGCTTTGTTCATTAGGTGCCGGGCTTTGGCAATTACGTAGTTTTGTGCCACCTGCGGCACTGCGTTTAACCGATATGAGTATGTCATATCAGTTAGATGCACAAGTTCGTAAACCGCTTTCGCCAATAACAGAACTTACTGAGCAGAGCTTACATGAAAACGGTCTATATAGTTTTAGTGCGGTAAAAGCACCGCGAGGGCTAAATGAAAAAATCTTCCACGTTTGGGTGCATAATCGAAAAGAAGTTGACCGCATAGCCTTGGATATTTCTGGTGGTCGTAAAGAGGGTTATCGAGCGTGGAGCCATAAAACGAATTTCCCTGCTAATGCTGCAGGGAAATGGGTCGTTAAAGTGGTTACCGAGTCTGGGCAGCTGATAGGGCAAAGAAGGTTTGAGGTTTCAGAAGTCTAGCTGTCAGCTTTCAGCCATCAGTTTTTAGCTGATAGTTTTAATACGGATTTTTCCCTTCACCTACCAACACACTGAATATTCTTAAATCTAGTTCTAGTTGATGATATTGCGGCTCCATGTGGCAGCAAAGTTGATAGAAGGCTTTGTTGTGGTCTTTTTCTTTAAAGTGAGCCAGCTCATGTACGACGAGTGCTTTGAGAAGTGGTTCAGGTGCGCGAAGCAGGTCGCTATTAATGGCAAGATCGTGTTTTCGGGTTTTACCTTGCATACGAAAAGTATGGGTGCCTAAGGCATTTGTGACCATATCGCCTTGTTTTTTGAATGCGGCACGACCAAAAGGCAGGGCATTTTTAAGGTAGCGCTTTTTTAGTTCAGTGGCGTAATTGTATAAAGCTTTATCGCTGGTAATGCTATGTGCATCAGGGTATTTGCCTTTAAGGTATTTTGCGGCCCTGTCGCCATTAAATAGCTGTAACACTTGCTCAATGATTTGAGGCGGGTAACCTTGAAAATAACGGCTGTAATCTTTCATGTTTTCTCTGATAAATCGGGCGCTAAAATAAACTGCTTTGGCTTGCTTCGCGTTCACCTATAAAAGGTGCAAGCACGGGGTGATTGTAACCTAAATCTTGGCAAAACTGTCTTGCTAAAAGTGGTGACTGGCGATTATCTGCGGTATGAAAAAACAAATAGGGTGATTTTCCTTCATCAAGCCATTGTTTTACTTTTTTCAGCCATGGCTGGTAATACGACTTGTATTCATGTTCAAGACTGGCAATCACAAAGCGCAGCATAGGCTGATTTCCTGTCGCAATGGCATGCACAGGTAGATAAGGTTTTTTCTTTTGCGCATCAATGAGTGCATCGGTATCGGCGGGTACTGCAAACAAAGCGCGGGTATCCATGCTGATGCGATCTATATTATTTTCAATTAACAGCTGATTTAAGCGAATTTCTGCATCATCTTTATTAAAAAAGCCGGGGTGACGGACTTCTACACCGTAACTAAGTTGCTTGGGTAGTTGTGCAATAAAATTAGCAAGAAGGGGGAGAGCATCTGGTCCAAAGGCGCGGGGTAGCTGCAACATGATTTGCCCCGTTTTAGCAAAAATTGGCTCAAATAAGTTTAGCCACGCATTAAGCTCACTAGTTATATTCGTCAGTTGTAATTCGTGACTAAAACGCCGATGAAACTTAAACGTAAATTTAAAGTCTTCGGGTACCGCATCATGCCAGCGTAATAATGACTCGTGACTTGGGTCAGCATAAAAACTGGTGTTGCCCTCGACTGAGTTAAAGCATTGCGCATACTCACTGAGCATGTCGGCGCTTTTACAGTGACTAGAGAGTAAATTTCCTTTCCATGCGGTGCTAGACCACTGCGGACAACCTAAATACAGCATTAAATCAACCAATAAATTTAAACTTTAGCTAGTGTATCAAAAGAAATGTTTGCTCAGAAGTCGGGGTGTATATTTAGCCCCCGACAGGCACTGCTGGCACTCGCATTTTGCGATGGTTTGGGTATAATGCTCTGCCTTAAATGATTACTTTGTATAGTGGCTTTTGCTCTCAAAATAGCGAACTCTTAAGAGCAGGCGGCTATAAGTCTTTAACTGACAGGAATACTATGCGCTCTATATATTGCGGACAGCTAAATAAATCTCACGTAGATCAAGAAGTTGAACTATGTGGTTGGATCAACAAACGCCGTGACCTTGGTGGTCTTATCTTCGTCGATTTACGTGACAGAGAAGGTTTAGTACAAGTTGTTTTTGATCCTGAAGTAGAAGGATTAATGGATACTGCGAATAAACTACGTCAAGAGTTTTGTGTGCAGTTAAAAGGTGTTGTTCGCGCACGCCCTGATAGCCAAGTAAATAAAGACATGGCAACAGGTGAAGTTGAAATTTTAGGCACAAGCTTAACTATCATCAACCGTTCAGAGCCATTACCACTTGATTTTAATCAGCAAAACTCTGAAGAGCGCCGCTTAAAATACCGTTACCTAGATTTACGTCGTCTTGAAATGAGCGACCGTATCAAACTTCGTGCAAAAGCGAGCAGCTTTGTGCGTCGTTTCTTAGATGACAACGGTTTCTTAGATATCGAAACACCGGTACTAACAAAAGCAACGCCAGAAGGTGCCCGTGACTACTTAGTACCTAGCCGTGTTCACAAGGGTAGCTTCTACGCTTTACCTCAGTCACCACAGTTATTTAAACAATTATTAATGATGTCGGGCTTTGACCGTTACTATCAAATTGTTAAATGTTTCCGTGACGAAGACTTACGTGCTGACCGTCAGCCAGAATTCACACAAATCGATTTAGAGACGTCATTCTTGAGCTCTGATGAAGTGCGTGCAATGACTGAGAAAATGATCCGCGAAATGTGGCAATCATTATTAGACGTTGACTTAGGCGACTTCCCAGTAATGCCATACAGCGAAGCAATGAGTTTATATGGTTCTGATAAACCAGACCTACGTAACCCAATGCAACTTGTAGACGTTGCTGATTTAGTAAAAGACGTTGAGTTTAAAGTATTCTCTGGTCCTGCTAATGACGAAAAAGGCCGTGTTGCTGTATTAACTGTACCAGGCGGTGCTGAGCTTTCTCGTAAACAAATCGACGATTACACTAAATTCATCGGTATCTATGGCGCGAAAGGTCTAGCATGGATGAAAGTGAACGACCGTGCAGCGGGCGTTGAAGGTGTACAGTCACCAATCGCTAAGTTCTTAAACGAAGAGGTGATCAACCAGTTACTTGAGCGTACTAACGCACAATCTGGCGACATCATTTTATTTGGTGCTGACAAGCGCAACGTTGTAAACGAAGCAATGGGTGCGTTACGTCTTAAGATTGGTGTTGATTTAGGTATTACTGATCTAGATAGCTGGAAACCATTATGGGTTGTTGACTTCCCAATGTTCGAAGAAGACGACGAAGGTACATTGCATGCGGTTCACCACCCATTCACTGCACCAAAAGGTATTTCTCCTGAAGAGCTTGAAGCAAACCCAGCTGGTGCACTATCAGATGCATACGACATGGTATTAAACGGCTACGAAGTTGGTGGTGGTTCGGTACGTATTCACAATGCAGAAATGCAAGAAACAGCATTCAGAATTTTAGGTATCGAAGCGCAAGAGCAGCAAGACAAGTTTGGCTTCTTACTTGACGCACTTAAATATGGTACGCCACCGCATGCGGGTCTTGCGTTTGGCCTTGACCGCTTAGTTATGCTGCTATGCGGTACTGATAATATTCGTGACGTTATTGCTTTCCCTAAAACAACGCAAGCATCATGTTTATTAACAGATGCACCAAGCAAAGCAAATGCCGATGCATTAACTGAGCTTGCAATTGATGTTGTAGCGAAAGACGCTGAATAATTTATAAGCTGATCAACGAAAACCCTAAGGTGTATGCCTTAGGGTTTTTTTGTGCTTAAATGAATATTTGGTATGTTCTTCAAGGAAAGAGTATGAATATCAGTGCAACTTTTTTAGGTTATTTTGTACTTGTTCTGTTCCCACTGTTTGCCGCTATCAGCTATTTCTTAGGTAAGCGTAAAACCTCAACACCAATCGTGGTGGCCGTTATTGGTGGGTTACTAGGGCTAATTCCATTGTTTGGTCTTATTTTTATTGCTGTACTTGCGCTTAAACAAGATATTGAGACCACCGCGTGATTGCAAGCCATTCCCTTTATTTTGAGCATACCTTTGAAGCAAACCTTGCAGGGCAAACATTTTCGCATTGCGAATTTGAGCAATGTGAATTTATCGACTGTGACTTTAGCAATAGTCAGTTTGAAAACTGCCGGTTTATAGAGTGTGAGTTTAAAAATTGTAATTTAGCTACGCTTGGGCTTAGATACACCTCGCTTGAAGAAGTAAGCTTTAAACAGTGTAAATTAACCAGTGTTCGTTTTACTGATGTTGATTGGCCGCTACTCGCCAGCCGTGCTCCAGTGAGTTTTGTTGGCTGTGAACTTAGCCACAGCAGCTTTTTTGAACTTAGTTTAAAAGCTTTAAAAATGCGTAGCTGTTTTGCCAAAGATGTTGATTTTAGACATGCAGATTTAACATCTGCTGATTTTACTGATACGGACTTTCGTGACAGTTTGTTTCAACAAACCAACCTCAGTAAAGCTAATTTTATTGGTGCCAGTCATTTCGCCATTGATATAACAGCTAACAATATCAGTAAGGCCAAATTTGAACGTTATGCCGCTTTGGATTTATTAGCAGGGCTCGATATAGAGCTGGTGGATTAAATATTATTACTAATTAAGGTTAAGGAAAGTTATGGATTTAAGCCCCATCACCTTAGAAGGTCAATTTGTTAAATTAGTGCCGTTAACGCTTGAGCACCGTGATGCTTTAGTAAACGCCGCTTCAGATGGAAAGCTTTGGGAGCTTTGGTTTACCTCAGTGCCCAATGAAGAACGTGTTGACGATTATTTAAATATGGCGTTTGAACAACAGTCACTTGGTCGCGCAATACCATTTGCTGTCATCGATAAACACACCGATGAGGTGATAGGCTCAACTCGCTTTTGTAATATCGACAGTAAAAACCGCCGTTTAGAAATTGGCTATACCTGGTATGCCAAGCGTTTTCAGCGTACTGGGGTTAATACTGATTGTAAAAAACTGCTACTGAGTTATGCATTTGAAATACTTAATGTGATTGCTGTTGAGTTTCGTACCCATTGGCATAATCAGGCTTCGCGCAATGCCATTGCTCGCTTAGGGGCGAAACAAGATGGGGTGCTTCGTAATCACCAAATAATGGCTGATGGATGCGTACGCGACACCGTGGTGTTTTCAATTATTGATGGTGAGTGGCCTATGGTTAAACGTAGTTTAGAATTCAAATTAGCATGTTAAATATTAAAAAGCCGGCGCTATTGCTCGCTTTAACGCTTTGCGGGCAAACAGCCTTTGCAAATCAAACAGAGACACTGTTTGATACTGAGCGGGCACGCCATATTCCGGTGACCATTACAGCAGCCGATAGCAAATGCACGATAAAAAAGAAATGCCCCGTGGCGTTTATTGGGGCAGGCTATGGTATGGCGCATACAGAGTATCAATTTGCCCAGCAGGCCTTTCATCAGCATGGTTATTTAACGGTTGAAGTGGCTCATGAGTTAAAAGGCGATCCGAGTTTAAACCCTGAGCCACCCTACATGACCACACGCATGGAAAACTGGCACCGCGGTGTACAAACCCTTGAGTTTTTAGCCGTAGAACTTGCAAAGCGATACCCTGCGTATGACTTTAATCAGCTCACTTTATTTGGACACTCAAATGGCGGTGATATTGCAGCGTTATATGCCTCTATTTATCCTGCTAAGGTAGCTAAGCTGATCACCCTTGATCATCGCCGTATGCTGACCCCAAGAAACAAAAATATTGCTGTACTGACACTACGCGGTAGCGATTTTCCAGCAGATGACAACGTATTGCTAACGCAGCAAGAACTTGCTATGTACCCAGTG
Source organism: Pseudoalteromonas sp. S2721 (assembly GCF_005887425.1). Taxonomy (NCBI): domain Bacteria; kingdom Pseudomonadati; phylum Pseudomonadota; class Gammaproteobacteria; order Alteromonadales; family Pseudoalteromonadaceae; genus Pseudoalteromonas; species Pseudoalteromonas sp. S2721. The sequence continues at coordinate 32,752 of NZ_PNCZ01000042.1, read as the reverse complement.
ACGCAAATTAAGCTTAAAGATTCGCACCATAACGATATGTATGATGGTGGCCCAAAAGCGCTTGTAGAACGAATGAGTAAAGAGCTCAACGCATTTTTACTTGCTAATAAATAGCAAATGATTTGTTGCTTGATCTGTATCAAAGTTAAGGAGCTAAGCAAGGTGGAGCGGACATAAGTCCTTATGTTTTTACCTGTGTTTCTCTATCCTCGCGAAGCGCTATAATGAAGAAATGCTATGCTTAGCACAGACTTCTTGAACCTTATTCACTGGAAAAGACAAATGCAACATTTACCTACCGTTGATTATAAAGCGAGCGATGCGGCCGCTCAATTTGTTGAGTCACTAAGAAACACAGGTTTCGGTGTACTAAAAAATCACCCAATCCCTCAGTCATTAGTTGAGTCTATTTACAAAAATTGGCAAGAATTCTTTAATTCTGAGCAAAAGCACGAGTTTTTATTTTCAAAAGAAACACAAGATGGTTACTTCCCACCATCAGTGTCAGAAGTTGCAAAAGGCTTTACCGTTAAAGATATTAAAGAGTACTACCACGTTTATCCAAAAGGCCGTGTTCCAGCACAGCTAGAAGAAGAAATCCGTGAGTACTACCGTTTAGCGAATGAGTTTGCAGCAACATTATTAAGCTGGGTTCAAGCTGAAGCACCAGAAGAGGTGCGCGCTAAGTTCTCTATCGACCTTAAAGATATGATTGCTAACTCTGAGCAAACACTTCTGCGTATTCTTCATTACCCACCAATGACAGGTGATGAAGAGCCAGGTGCAATCCGTGCAGCAGCGCATGGCGACATCAATCTACTAACTGTATTACCTGCGGCAAATGAGCCAGGTTTACAAGTACAAAAAACAGATGGCGGTTGGTTAGACGTACCATGTGATTTTGGTAACCTGATCATCAATATTGGTGATATGCTACAAGAAGCGTCAGGTGGTTACTTCCCATCAACGATTCACCGTGTGATCAACCCAACGGGCAAAGCGTCAACGAAATCACGTATTTCGTTACCATTATTCTTACACCCGCGTCCTGATGTTGTGCTTTCTGAGCGCTACACAGCAGACAGCTACTTACAAGAGCGTTTACGCGAACTTGGTGTTAAGTAAAGATTGAGTATGAGAACAAAGCGGCATTAGAGCCGCTTTTTTTATGCCTGAAATTTGTCTGCTAAGTTCAGCATTAAATGTTAGTTTGCAAATAATTCCATGCATTATTGACTATCCTAGGTATAATGCGCGCACTTCGCCGAATCGGCTGAATTTTTTAAAGAGAGATAGTATGAGTTTTGATGGGTTAGGTTTATCACCAGCTTTAGTAAATGCAGTTTTAGAAAAGGGCTATGAAGCACCTACGCCTATTCAATCACAAGCTATCCCTGCGATCATTGAAGGCCGTGATGTTATGGCCGCAGCGCAAACTGGTACAGGTAAAACAGCAGGTTTTACACTGCCGTTAATCGAGCGTTTGTCAAAGGGCCCTAAAGCGGGTGGCAATAAAGTACGCGCATTAGTATTGGCTCCAACTCGCGAGTTGGCTCTACAAGTAAGCGAAAATGTTGAGCAATATGCTAAGCATTCAAATGTTAGCTCATTTGTTGTTTATGGTGGCGTTAAAATTAACCCACAAATGATGCGCCTTCGTAAAGGTGTTGATATTTTAGTGGCCACACCTGGTCGTTTATTAGATCTACACAATCAAAATGCTGTTAAGTTTGATGATTTAGAAGTGCTGATCCTTGATGAAGCAGACCGTATGCTTGATATGGGCTTTATTCATGACATCAAACGTATCATTGCTAAATTGCCTGCTAAACGTCAAAACCTGATGTTCTCAGCGACGTTCTCTGATGAAATTCGTGAACTTGCAAAAGGGCTCATTAATGACCCCGTTGAGATTTCAGTTGCGGCAAAAAACACCACGGCTAAAACGGTTACTCAATCTGTTTATGCGCTAGATAAATCACGTAAAACAGCATTGCTTAGCCACCTGATCCGTACTAACGATTGGCAGCAAGTATTGGTATTTTGTCGTACTAAGCATGGTGCGAACCGTTTAGTTAAGCAGCTTGAACGCGATGATATTGTCGGCGCTGCCATTCACGGGAATAAATCACAAGGCGCTCGTGTTAAAGCACTCGAAGGCTTTAAATCGGGTGAAGTGCGCGTACTAGTTGCAACCGATATCGTTGCCCGTGGTCTTGATATTGTTGAGCTACCTCACGTTGTTAACTACGATCTACCGAATATTTATGAAGATTACGTACACCGTATTGGCCGTACAGGCCGAGCGGGTGCATCGGGTCATGCTATTTCGTTTGTAACAGTAGATGATGCCGACGATTTATATGGTATTGAGCGCTTTATTGGTGAGCTTATTCCGCGTGCAACCGAAGCAGGTTTTGAGCCAAGCAAACCGGTTGCTGAAAAGCCGCTAGATACGCGTCCTATCAAGCCGAAAAAGCCAAAGAAACCGAAAAAGCCAAAAGCACCAGCTCAAGATGGTCAAGGTGCAGCAAAACCTGCACAAAAGCTAAAACCTAAATCGCAAAAGCGTCCTTCACAAGGTAAGTGGCAGGGTAAGGGTAAAGAGCAAGGCCAAAACCAAAAAGGCGCTAACAACGGGAATAAATCAAATAACACTAAACCAACAGGTAATAAACCTGCGGGTAATCGTCAGCGTGTATCGGGGCCATCTCGCCCAAGACGTAAGCCCGCTGCGGATAGTTAATAGCAGTAAAAACAAAAAACGCGCAATTGCGCGTTTTTTGTTTTAAATGAGTTTAATGCAATATAAGGTGGCGACACCAATAAAGAGTGTCACGGTGACACTTAACAAAGTGCCCAGCATGACATACTCAGTAAGTTGTTTTTCGCTACTTTCTTTTAAATCACCGAATCGAAAGATAGATTTGGCCGCCAGTAGAAAGCCCACGCCGCCGTATTCACCTAACAAGATAAAGCTCAACATTAACACTCGCTCGAGCAAGCCAATAAAATGCCCCGCGGCAGGAATGCTGCCTTCATTGTTTATCTGAATATTGATTTTCTCTAGCATCATGCGAATAAACACAGAGCTTGGGTTAAGCACCAATAAATAAGCTGCAATAACAAACAAAGTATCGAGGGCAATCAGCTTTTGCCACGCTAAGCTATAAAATTCATTCTTATCACTAAGCCAAACGCTTAGCATTACAATCACAACAAGATGCGCCAACTGGTCGAGTAAAAACGGCACTACGCCTTTATTTGAATATGACTTTGCCAAGTCAATGACATAGTGGCTTAGCATAATTGCAACCGTTGCTAACAATACACGAGAGAACTCTTGCCAGCCGTAAGTGTATTCCCATAGTGTGAGCACAGCTAAAGAGGTCACGCCGTGTGTTAATACGTGCAAATAGAGTTTACTGGCACGAAAGTGACGGTTGTTTCTGTCGTGTACCCAGCTCATTGGCTGCCAATAAAAGTCTGCAAGTAAGTGGCCCAATACTAATGCGGTGAGTAATAGAGCAAAACTGGTCATAACAATCCTTTGAGTGTGGTTTGGCTGTAATTTATAAAGCGCTCGATAAGTTGATAATGCGCCAGGTTGAGTAACTTAGTGACATTCTCTCGGCTCGTATTAAGCTCTTTGGCAAGCTCTGCATGGCTGTTGTTCTCGGCGGTTAAGTAATAAAACAGGGCATTAGCCTGCTTTTGACTCATTTTTTCAAGCAGGACTTCAATAAGCGCAATATTAAGCGCAAAGCCTTCTTCAAGGGTGTTATTTTCAATATTTAACACTAAGCGTTGCTGGCTCATGTTATCTAAACCACGGCCTGATAAGGTATAAGCACTGCCTGTGGCTGTTTTAATATCGGCGCGGGGGTTATCGAGTGAGCCAATGGCCAAGCTTTGTCGCAGCTCGTAATTGGCTGCTTTCATTTGCAAATACAACAAGATGGCTGCATGACACACCAGTTCTGGCTCTGTTAGCTGTACTTGTAATGCATCGCCACGGTAAATGGTAAAGCTTGCATTAAAATGCTTGGCAACAAAGCGCAAGCTTTGATCAAGCTGATAAAGCATGGCGTCGTATTCTTGCTGTGGAATTTTTTGTGATTTAATTAAATCACCGCTGATCACCGCAATCATTATGATCCCTTAGATTAAGTAACTTAATTTAGTTACATCGCGATAAGTAACCAAATTTGGTTACTTTGTTTTATGTAACCAATTTAGGTTACTTTTTCGTAAATATCAACCTAGATATGCTACAGTGAACACAAATCACTAAAGAACAGAAAACTATGTCAGCAGCTGATAAGCCAAGAGCCGGTATTTTTGTAGATGTACAAAACATTTATTACACCTGTAGAGAAAGCTACAAGAAAAACTTTGACTACAATGCCTTTTGGGCACAAATGAGCGAACGCTATCAAATTGATTGCGCCATTGCGTATGCAATATATCGTGGCGATGAAAAGCAATCGCAGTTTCAAAATATTCTGCGCGCAATTGGTTTTGAGGTAAAACTGAAACCTTTTATTCAACGCAAAGATGGTAGTGCGAAAGGGGATTGGGATGTTGGCATAACCATTGATATGCTAGAGCATGCTAAGCAGCTCGATAAAATGGTATTACTTTCGGGTGATGGTGATTTTGCATTATTACTAGGTCACTTAGCGAATAAGTATCAGCTACCGTGTGATGTCTATGGGGCAGAGTACCTCACCGCTGATATCTTAAAGCAATCTGCTGCTGAATTTCATTGTATTGACGATTCACTGCTACTATCAAGGTGAAAAAATATTCCTATAAAAATAAAATGTTTAACTAAAGTATTATTTCAGCTAAGCTAACATTAGCTACACTTGATGATAAATAAAGGAATAGTCACGCACAACGCACTAAATTATGCAAAAAAGCATAAATAAAGGTGTTATAGGACATTGTTGATGTGGTTTCTAATTTTCTTGTCTGTTAAATAAAGCGTTTTAATTCAATAAATTAAAAATAAATATGAAAGTTATACGAATTTTTATAAAAAATATAATGACAACGCTGTCATTTGTTGTGTAACATTAAATCAACAAAGGTTGAGATGATTTCGCATTCTGATAAGAAAAATAATGCGATTTAGACAAAAACTAAACGAAGGCTAGGGGTCGTTAAATGATGGCGAAGAGTGTGAATGAGGACCAATTGTTTATTGGTATCGATGGTGGCGGAACGAAATGTCGAGCAACTATCTACTCTGTTAAACAAGGTGTATTAGGAACTGGCCTAGGTGGTCCTGCAAATCCATTACATGGTTTGGAACGTACTCTCGAATCAATTATGGTCTCAACACAATTAGCACTTCGTGATGCGGGTTTACCGCTTGAAACCGTTCATCAGCTTTATGCCGGCTTAGGTTTAGCAGGCGTAAACCTACCAAGTTTGTACGACAAGATTATGGAATGGGAGCATCCATTCAAACAAATGTTCCTCACCACCGACTTACATACAGCCTGTATCGGCGCCCATGAAGGGAGTGATGGTGCGGTGATCATCACAGGTACTGGCTCATGTGGTTTCTCATGTGTAAATGGTCGCACAACTAACTTTGGCGGTCATGGTTTTGCTCTGGGAGATAAAGGCAGTGGCGCCTGGATGGGTCTTGAAGCAATAAAAGCGACATTACTAGACCTTGATGGCCTAGGCGAAGCAACAAATCTGACTAACGTGATCACCGAGCATTTTGCAGCTGACAATGCGATGGCGATTGTTGAAAAAATGTCTGGTCAGCCTTCGAGTAGTTTTGCTAAATTAGCCCGCTATGTATTTGAAGCAGCCAATAACAATGACAAAGTTGCGGTTTCGATTGTTAAAGAGGGTGCTGATTACGTCAGTAAATTAGCTCAGCGTTTATTAGAGAATAACCCGCCACGTTTATCTATGATTGGCGGTTTAGCTGAGCCATTAAATAAATGGCTTGCAGAAGATATTGCGAAACGCGTTGAATCTCCTATTCAACCACCGGAAATGGGCGCTGTGTATTTTGCTCAGCAATCTGTGCTTGAACAAAACCAAGAGGTAAGTTTGTAATGACGATTTATCATGCAAGTTCATTGTTTACCGGTGACGAATTTTTATCTGATGTATATTTTAGCGTCGATAATGGTGTGTTTAAGCATGTTGAAGCAGATGCTAATGCCGTTGCATTAACGGGGTTAGTGGCCCCCGGTTTTATTGATGTGCAAGTGAATGGCGGTGGCGGGGCGTTTTTTAACGCTGAACAAACGCCAGATTGCTTAGATAGAATAGCCAAAGCACACGGTCAGTTTGGTTCAACAGCGATTATGCCAACGCTGATCACTGACCAAGTCGAAGTCATGGCAAAAGCGGCCGATGCAACTGCACAAGCAATTGCTGAAGGTGTTCCGGGCGTAATGGGTGTGCACTTCGAAGGACCGCACCTTTCATTGCCGAAAAAAGGCACCCACAGCGAGCAATTTATTCGCCCTATTACAGAGCAAGAATTTGCAATTTATGCCCGCCAAGACTTAGGCATTAAAATGGTTACCTTAGCACCTGAGAATGTCAGTGCTGATGATATCGCGCGCTTGGTTGAGTGTGGTGTAAAAGTATCAATTGGCCACACCAATGCAGACTTTGCGACCACAAATGCAGCACTTGCTGCAGGGGCAGATGGTTTTACCCACTTATTTAATGCTATGTCAGCATTTACATCGCGAGAGCCTGGTGTTGTGGGTGCTGCACTTTGGGATGATAAAAGCTGGTGCGGCTTAATTGTTGATGGTCATCATGTACACCCATCATCAGCTAAATTAGCAATTCGCAGCAAACAGCGCGGAAAAATTATGTTAGTCACAGATGCAATGCCACCTGTGGGGACTGATGATATGGAGTTTGATTTCTTTGATGGCCGTAAAGTTATTCGTACTGGCGATAGATTAAATTCAACGACCGGTGAGTTAGCAGGCAGCGTACTTGATATGGCAAGTGCGGTGCGCAACACAGTGAACACATTGGATGTTAGCCTTGCTGAGAGCTTACGTATGGCATCACTTTATCCTGCACAATATTTAGGTTTACATAAAAAAGGTCGCTTACTGAGCGGGTTTGACGCTGACTTTGTAGTGTTAGACGCACAGCAAAATGTACAAGCCACCTTTATTGCTGGAAAAGCGCTATAACAAGCTTCCCTGGTAAAAACCCCGCCGTTGTATCGCGGGGCTTTTTCTATTTAAGGTAATACAATGACAACAACACAACCAACAAGAAAACGTTTGGCATCGCTGGATGCACTGCGCGGCATGGATATGTTTTGGATATTAGGCGGACAGTCACTCTTCGCAGCGCTCTTCGTTTTAACTGGCTGGACTGGCTGGAAAGTTTTTGAAGCACACACCGTGCACAGCGTTTGGCATGGCTTCACATTTTACGATCTGATTTTCCCATTGTTTATATTCTTATCGGGTGTTGCGATGGGGTTAGCCCCGAAACGCATTGACCATTTACCGTTTGATGAGCGCAAAGTGTATTACCGTAAGGCGGGTAAACGTCTTTTACTATTGTGTTTATTAGGTATTTTGTATAACCACGGCTGGGGCACAGGGATGCCGATGGCGTTAGATGAAATTCGCTATGCCAGTGTGCTTGGCCGCATCGCTATTGCGTGGTTCTTCTGTGCAATGTTGGTTTGGCATACTGGTTTACGAACACAAATTATTACCGCTGCGGCTATTTTAGTGGGTTATTGGTTACTACTTTGTTTTGTTCCAGTGCCGGGTGGCAGTGCTGGTGACCTTTCAGCAGCAGGGAGTTGGAATGCATGGTTTGATGCACACTTACTGCCGGGGATTAGTTATCAAAACCGTGTAGTAGACCCTGAAGGTGTGTTGTCGAATATCCCAGCGATAGTTAATGCATTAATGGGCGTGTTTGCCGGTCAATTAGTGGCTCGTGCTCAGCAAATTGGCGAGTGGAAAATGACCGCCTTATTGTTCGCCGCAGGTGTGGTAAGTGTATGCTTAGGCTGGTTATGGGATTTACAGTTCCCAGTAAATAAAGAACTTTGGACCAGCTCATTTGTGCTTGTGACCGTTGGCTGGAGTGCCATATTGCTCGCCGCATTTTATGCACTGGTTGATATTTTACCGGGGCAACGCGCTGCGTATCCATTTGTGATCATAGGTGCAAACTCGATTATTATTTATTTAGCGTCAAGTCTAGTGAATTGGGGTTATGTAAGCCAAAGCGTATTTGGTGGGGTGGTTCGAGCTGTGCCAGCGGCATGGCAACCCCTGATGGCGGTAATTGCATTATTAGCAGTACAAATGCTGGTGTTGCATTGGATGTATCGCCGTAAGATCTTTGTTAGTGTTTGATAATTATTAAACACTAACAAAAAGAGTAATTTTTTATTCACTTTTACTTTACAAAGATAAAACTAGAAGTGATAATGACAGCGTTGTCATAATGGTTGTAGCTACTGCATCGTATCCTGGCAGTGGTTTGATCTAAAACCCAGCTCGATTGCACGTGGGGTTGGGTTTTAGGTCCCATTTTTTTCCAACTTATAATTAGAGCTAATCGATATGCAAATAGTGATTCTTGATGATGCAGCCCAAGTTGCAGCGTATGGTGCCAACATCTTTGCTAAACAATTACTAAAAAAACCAGCCTCGGTACTCGGTCTTGCCACAGGTTCAACACCTGTTGCTTTGTACCAACAACTGATCGAAAAAAATAAAGCTGGCGATATTTCGTTTAGCCAAGCGACAACATTTAACTTAGACGAATACTTAGGTTTAACTGGCGAGCATCCTCAAAGTTACCGTTACTTTATGAATGAGCAGCTGTTTAACCATGTTGATATCGACAAACAAAACACCCATGTACCGCCGGGTGATGCAGTAAATCCGCTTATTGCTTGTACTGAATATGAGCAAAAAATCACAGCGGCTGGTGGTGTTGACGTACAACTACTTGGTATTGGCCGTAATGGTCACATCGGTTTTAACGAACCTTCATCAGGTTTGACATCACGCACCCGTGTAAAAACACTGACGAAAGCGACGATTGAAGACAATGCACGATTTTTTGCAGAAGGCGAATATCAACCGCATTTATCAATCACTATGGGCATTGGCACTATTTTAGAAGCCAAAAAAGTTGTGCTTTTAGCAACGGGTGCAAGTAAAGCGGATGCCGTTCATGCCATGGTAGAAGGCCCGTTAATGGCTAAATGCCCAGCTTCAGCACTGCAACTTCATAAAGATGCGGTGATCATCATTGATAAAGCTGCCGCGAGTAAATTAGAAGATTTAGAGTTCTATCAGCATATTGAAGCTGAGAACCAAAAACTACAAGCGCATCTAGCGACCTTGTAAAATTGTGAGAGAGAATAAAAAAGCCCAGTTTGGGCTTTTTTTATGCCTGTAATAAATTGGGTTTATTATCCGCTTATGGTAGTTTTAGCGAGTAAACTATTTTCAAGGAACGCCATGCTGAATTACTCTCAAATGCCATTGGATCGTGCATCAAATCGCCGTAAAGATCCAAAGTGGTTAAAGGCTCAAATGAATTCTCAGAGTCGCTGGTTATTGGTCAATAACAATCAAAGTTTATTTGTTAAAGACAGTCCTGAAGTGTGTTATTTACGCTTATCTCAAGTGGATCATCTCGATTTATCAAAAGGCATTTTATTGGGTTTAGACGACGATGATGTGGCGCATTTTGCTTTAGATGTCAGCCATGTTCCAGACTCACTCATTGAGCCTATGCTTAATGGCGCTGAATTTGTTGATATTCGCAAGTTAGGCCCACAAGTTGAGCTAAAACAAGGCTCGATTGCCGCACTGGCAAGGGGCTTGTGTTTTTGGCACGCAACGCACCGTTTTTGTGGTCGTTGTGGTCATGAAAATAACATGGTTGAAGCAGGGCATTCACGTTTATGTGAGAACCAAACTTGCCAGCATCAAACTTTTCCGCGAACTGATCCTGCGGTGATTATGATCGTGACTAAAACCTTTTCAGATGGAGTTGAGCGCTGCTTACTAGGCCGTCAAGCAAGCTGGCCTGACGGTGTTTTTTCAACTCTTGCTGGTTTTGTTGACCCAGGTGAAACACTAGAGCAGGCCGTTGCCCGCGAAGTCATGGAAGAAGCCGGTGTTGCGGTGACAGATATTCAATATATCGCTTCACAGCCTTGGCCATTTCCATCATCAATCATGTTTGGCTTTATGGCCACAGCGGTTTCAGAAGATATTCAGGTAGATAAAGACGAGTTAGACGATGCAAGATGGTTTAGCCGTGCTGAACTTAATGAATTTGGCCAATGGCATGAGCAGGGTAGCCATCTTAAACTAACCAGACAAGATTCTATTTCTCGATTTTTGGTTGAGCACTGGCGCAACCTGTAAAGCACAGCTTGGACAAATTATGACAAAGACAAATAAACATACCCAAATCGTCTCTGCAGGGCGTAAAAAAGCATATACACAAGGGGTTGTGAACCCTGTGGTGCAACGTGCATCAACAGTGGTATTCGATTCAGTGGCTGATTTAAAAGCAGCGGCGAAGAAACGAGGCGACAAAACGTTATTTTATGGCCGTCGCGGTACGACGACACATTTTGCTCTGCAAGAAGCGATTGCTGAACTTGAAGGCGGCGAAGGCTGTGCGCTCTATCCATCAGGTGCGGCTGCAATAAGCAATGCGCTGCTATCGTTTGTAAAAACAGGCGATCATATTTTAATGGTGGATACCGCTTACGAGCCAACCCGTGATTTTTGCGACAAAATACTGGCTGGATTAGGTATTGAAACAACCTATTACCCACCGGGAATTGGCGCAGGAATTAATGAGCTTATCAAAGATAACACTCGCGTATTGTTTTTAGAATCACCAGGCTCAATCACTATGGAAGTACAAGATGTGCCAGCCATGGTTGCTAAGGCTAATGAGCGCGGTGTAATGACTATGCTAGATAACACCTGGGGTAATGGTCTGCATTTTAGACCGCTTGAGCATGGCGTAGATATTAGTATTCAAGCAGCGACAAAATACATTGTTGGTCACTCTGATGTGATGATGGGTGTGGCGGTCGCTAATAAAAAGTATTGGCCAACCCTTCGAGAAAATTCATACCTACTAGGGCAATGCACCTCTGCGGATGATGCTTATTTAGCGCTACGTGGTCTGCGTACTATGGCTGTGCGTTTAAAACAGCATGAACAAGCCGCCATCGAAGTGGCTAAATGGCTTGAAACACACCCATTGGTTGATCATATTCGCCATCCCGCTTTTGCAACGTGCCCGGGTCATGAGTTCTTTAAACGAGATTTTGATGGCAGTAACGGCTTATTTTCATTTGTAATGAAGCAGGGTAATCAACAAGCAATTGATGCGTTCTTAGATAGCCTGCACCATTTTAAAATGGGCTTTTCTTGGGGCGGCTATGAGAGCTTGGTCACGGCAAACCTGAGCATGAAAGGGCTTCGCTCTGAAACAGGTTGGTCACAAGGCCCGGTAATAAGGCTACACATTGGTCTTGAAGATGTGGCTGATTTACTAGCCGATCTTGACCAAGCGCTTGCAGTGTACGAAAGCCACCTCTAGGTTAAAAGTTTATACTTTGTTACATAAGACCCGCTTGTCGGGTCTTTTTTTTCTGGTAATTCAAGCTGTTTCAACTTAGTGTAATTCTAATAATAAAATTCATTAAGGATTATGAGTGACGCAGTTACATCCTAAACGCCTTGCACAAATTGCCCAATTTGAGCTGGTACGACTATTTCTGACCAAACGTGGTTTGTTGGCGGTTGCCGCTTTTGCCATTTGTTGGCTACTTATTTTACGCTATCCCATTGCCCAATCTGTGACCTTGATTAGCTCACCTGATTTTGCCGACTTTGCAAGGCAAGCATTTGGCGCCATTGGCATCAGTAAATTACTTGATTGGCCTGAATCTGAACTTGCCGTTTATTGGCTGGTTGCCTTATTTAGTTTCCCAAGCTTTTGTTTGTTTTTATGTAGTGACCAAACAGTGGGCGACAGACAGCGAGGTACGTTACGCTTTTTATCGCTAAGAGCGACTCGTTCAGAAATTATTATTGGCCGCTTTTTGGGGCAGCTACTCATTTTAGCTGCATTGTTGTTTGTTACCTTGATGGCAACGGTTGCAATGCTTGGCTATCGTGAGCCAAGTATACTGCTTTCTGGCTTATCGCGAAGCTTTATGTTGTTATATTATTTGCTTGTTGCAGTTATGCCATTTATTGCCTTGATGAGCTTTTTAAATACATTTGCCCGTTCATCGCGTCTTGCGTTTGTTTTGGCTATTTTGTTTTTTGCTGGCGGTAATATTGTGATTGGCTTACTAACATGGCAATGGCCTGCATTTGAGGTTTTAAATTACATATTTCCGGGCTATCAACTTGATTTAATGGCAGGTCAACGTGCAGGTGTGACACTGGCTCTTGGTTTACCACTTTTACAAACGGCAGTGCTACTGGTTGCTGGTGAACGAATTTTTGCAAGGAGCTCATTATGACCGTTTTAATTCAAGCACAAGGCTTGTCAAAAAACTACGGGGCTAAGCGAGCGCTCGATAACGTTAGCTTTGAGATAAACAAAGGGGCGCCGGTAGCGCTAGTTGGTCCTAATGGTGCAGGTAAAACAACGTTATTCAGTTTGTTATGTGGCTATATTTTACCTAGCTCAGGAAAGCTATCGGTAATGGGGTATACCCCAGGTAGTGCGGCGTTATTTGGTAAGCTAACCGCGTTACCGCAAGATGCCCAGCTTGATCCTCGTTTTAGTATTGCGCATCAACTTAACTTTTATGGCCAATTACAAGGGCTCAGTGGTGCGGTTCGTAAAAAAGAAACGGCTCGTGTTTTAGAGCTCGTTGGTTTGTCAGAAGTGGCTAAGCAGCGACCAGATGATCTTTCTCATGGTATGCGTAAGCGAGTGACGATTGCACAGGCATTAATTGGCTCACCTGAAATAGTGATGCTTGATGAAGCAACTGCAGGCCTTGATCCAATTCATGCTCGTGAGGTAAGGGAGCTGGTAAGTTCTTTAAGTAACGAAGCAACATTTATTTTAAGCTCCCATGACTTAACTGAGCTTGAGCGTTTATGCTCACAAGTTTTACACCTCGATAAAGGGGTGTTAAGTGAGCATCAAGCCCGTTCTAGCACGCAAGATAATAAACACTTTATTACGCTGCAGTTAAATCAACACTATGATGATGTAGAAGCAAAGCTTGCTGGCCTTGCCGATGTACATCATGTTTATATGAGCCAAGCAAAAGAATATGTGATCGAGTTTGAGAAAACCGCAGAGCCTTTTGACATCAATCTTCTACAATTTTGTTATCAGCAAGGTTGGCAGTATCGTCAACTGGTAAATGGTCACACACTCGAAAATCAAATTTTTCATAAGGAGAGCTAGTTATGGGTCTATTAAGTGGATTAATGGGTAATGCAAGTGAAGTCGATAACGACGACTTAGAAGAGCTGCTTGCTAATACATTGATTAATGGTGAAACAGTTCAAAAAGCCTATAAAGTTATTCGTGATATGTTCATCTTTACTAATAAAAGATTAATTATCATAGATAAACAAGGTGTTACCGGTTCTAAAGTTGAAATGCTGAGTATTGCTTACTCAAAAATTACTAAGTTTAGTAAAGAAAGTGCCGGGCATTTTGACCTAGATGCTGAACTGAAAATTTGGGTTGGTTCAGATCCAACGCCAATCAGTAAAGACTTTAAAGCAGGAGATAACATTAATGAGGTTTATAGAATTATAAGTCAATTTGCTTTATAAAGTACTGACAAATCTTGTTTTTTTATTAAAAGTTGGCTAAAAGATGAAAGTTTTGGCCAACTTTTTCTTTACATTTACCGACACTTTATTACAATTAATCAAGTAAAAACAAACGCTTAGTTAAGTTTCCATTCAGTTTTCTGACGTTAGCATGTGCCCAACTTAGCCATCAGGCTAGTTTTCAACAGCAATGAAACAATGTTAATAGGGAAATCTGTTTATGAAAAAGTTAGCAGTTATTATTTCGAGTATGCTTCTGTCAACTGCCGCGACTGCTGCGGATAGTTACCAATCAATTAGCCATTTAGGATACAAGGACACCGATGGCAACGACACTGTAAGTGTTGATTCAACTTATTACTTCGCACCAAAGAAAACGATGGGTCCATACGACCAGTTTGAATACATCAACAGAACAACTAACGTGTTTGGTTCGTACGCAGATGATGACTTTGGTGATGTGACTAACATCGGCGGTGAGTACTTCGTACAAGATTTTGTAATCGGTGCGGGTTACAGCAATTACGATTACGGTTCAGACACTGATTTATTCAATGTGTCTGCGGGTTACTTCTTTAACCCTAACCTTCTTCTAAAAGCGACTTTCACTGACGTTGAAGATGGTGATAACTATGTAATGTTCGACCTTAAGTACAATCATCAAATTAACAGCACTGATTACTTAGGTTTCACGTTCACTGCAGACGACGAGTTTGATTATCGTGCGGTTAGCGCTAAATACTTTATGGATCTTCAACAAGGTAATTACCTAACGATTGAAGGTACAATTGCTGATACTGATGATAGTGGTAGCTCTTGGGAACTAGGTTCTAACTACTACTTCTCTAAAGCAACATCAGTATTTGTAACGTTTAATAAAGAAGATGACTACAGCTTTGGTGCTCAGCACTTCTTTAATAAAAACGTTGGCTTAAAAGCTGGTTATGCAAACAACTGGGATGACTCAGACTACGATGCATACTTTGCAAACCTAAGCTTACAGTTTTAATCATTAATTTGATGATATAAAAAAGCCCGCATTATGCGGGCTTTTTCGTTTTTATCATTACCAACCGCACTGGCGGCCTTCATTTTGCTCATCAAGGTATTTTTGTAACGGTGCAAAGTAATCTAAGATTGCTGTTGCATCCATTTCTTCTTTACCAGTGATTGTCGCAAGTGCTTCTTGCCATGGGCGGCTTGAGCCCATTTCTAACATAGCATTTAGTTTTTCACCAGCCTCAGCAGAGTTGTATACAGAACAACGGTGAATCGCTTCTTCGTTACCGGCAATTTCACATAAACTTCTGTGGAAGTCGAATTGTAAAATGTGCGCTAAGAAATAACGTGTGTAAGGCGTGTTGCCTGGTACGTGATACTTAGCACCTGGATCGAAGTCTGCTTCGCTACGTGCGATAGGCGCTTGTACACCTTGGTATTTTTCACGTAATTCCCACCACGCTTTGTTGTAGTTCTCTGGCGTTACTTCACCTGAGAAAACTTTCCAGCGCCATTGGTCTACTAATAAACCAAATGGGATAAATGCTACTTTGTCTAATGCCATTTTCATTAACAGGCCGATATCTTTAGATTCATCAGGCACGTCGTCTAATAAACCAATTTCTTTTAAATAACCCGGCGTTACAGAAAGTGCAATGGTGTCACCAATCGCTTCGTGGAAACCATCGTTCGCACTTTCTTGATAATAAATAGGCTGTGTGTTGTAGGCGCGTTGGTAGAAGTTATGCCCTAGTTCATGGTGAATAACAGAGAATTCTTCACCTGTGCGTTGAATACACATTTTAATACGTAGATCATCTTTGCTATCAATATTCCATGCAGATGCATGACATTGTACGTCACGGTCTTGCGGTTTAGTGAACAGCGAGCGCTCATAGAAGGTATCTGGCAATGGCGCAAAACCCATTGAGGTGAAGAACTTCTCAGCGCCACGTACCATTTTAAGTTCGTCGTAATCGTGCTCAGCTAATAGTTCTGTTACGTCATAACCAGGATCGGCATTTTCTGGTGCAACAACATCGTAAATGTTACCCCACGTTTGTGCCCACATATTACCTAGTAGGTGTGCAGGGATAGGCTGGTCTTGTGGTACTTTATCTTCGCCATATTTTTCACCTAGCTTGGCACGAACATGACAATGTAATGAATCATAAAGCGGTTTAACTTGGCCCCAAATACGGTCGAGTTCTTTTGCAAAATCATCGGCTGGCATGTCGTATTTACTACGCCACATAGCACCTGTATCTGCATAACCTAGCTCTTTTGCACCTTCATTGGTGAGTGCAACTTGTTGCTCATAAAGTGGGCGCATAGGTTTTGAAACTTGTCGCCAGCCTTGCCATAAATCAAGCAATTCATTGTAATCACGGCTCGTTGCCATTTTAGCAGTCATCTCGCCAAGGCTTAAACAGCTACCATCTTCTTTACAGTATTTACCTTTACCATAAATACCCCCTAGCTCAGCCACTAATTGTGAGAGCTTAGCTGTTTTTTCAGCATCTTGTGGAGCAGGTAAGGTAAGTGCGAGTTTAAGTTTATCGAGTTTACGACGTGCATCGTAATCAAGCTCTAAACTATCGAACTTTGCGGCTTCATTAGCAAGACGAACCACAGCTTCTGTCATTTTGCGATTTACTTCAGCAGATAGTTCAGCAGTATCATGGGTGATGAAGTTGGCATAAATCCACTCAGCACGGCTTGCTTCTAAATAAAGCGCGCTTAATTCTTTTTCAGTATCGGCGATAAATTTAGCGGCATCTTGTGCGGTTACTTGGCTTGTTTTGACTTCAGCAGTCGTTGTTTTAGTGCTCGCAGTGTCATCATTACAGCCTGTAAGTGCTAGTGCACTGGCGACCATAAGCGCGCTGATGCTGAGCTTAAATGGAGTCTTTTTCATAACGTTCCCTAGAAGTTTATTGTTATTTATTGCCCATGCATAATAGCAGTGTCTTAGTAAACAACAAACTGCCTAGTTGAAAACAAGCTAAGTAAGCGCTGCTTACGTTGTATTTATGGCACGATCAGTCATACTTGAACCAGTTAAATAAAATAAAAGGATTGCACAATGACGACCGTAATCATTCTGTTACTAGTTGCTGTGATTGTAATTTTTGCTGTGAAAGACATTCGCATCAATCTTGTCACACGACCTACGTTTAGACTATTTAAAAAAGTTTTGCCGCCGTTATCGCAAACAGAACGTGAAGCTATGGAAGCGGGTGATGTTTGGTGGGACGGTGAGTTATTCAGTGGTAACCCTGATTGGCAAAAGCTGCATCGTTTTCCTAAACCTGAACTCAGCGAAAAAGAGCGCGCATTTATGGGTGAGCAAGTCGAAACTTTGCTAGCCATGCTTGATGATTATCAAATCGTGCAAAAAGATAAAGACCTACCAAAAGAAGTGTGGGACTACCTAAAAAAAGAAGGATTTTTTGCACTAATCATTCCTGAAGAATTTGGTGGCCGAGAGTTTTCAGCCATTGCTAATTCAACCATTGTATCGAAAATTGCCACTAAGAGCTTAACCGCTGCGGTCACCGTTATGGTCCCCAATAGCTTAGGTCCTGGCGAATTGCTTCTTCATTACGGTACCAAAGAGCAACAAGAGCGTTGGTTGCCAAGCCTAGCTAAGGGCGATGATGTGCCTTGTTTTGCATTAACGGGCCCTGAGGCTGGGTCTGATGCAGGCAGTATTCCTGATACTGGGGTGGTTTGTAAGGGCATGCATAACGGTGAAGAAGTGATTGGCTTAAAACTTAACTGGTCAAAACGTTATATCACCCTTGCGCCAATCGCCACAGTACTGGGTCTTGCATTTAAAATGTACGATCCTGAAGGTTTATTGGGTGATAAAAAAGAGCTTGGTATCACGTGTGCACTTATTCCGACAGATCACGAAGGTGTGCAAACAGGTGAGCGTCATTACCCGTTAAACATGGCATTTATGAATGGCACAACGTACGGTAAAGATGTGTTTATTCCGCTTGATTGGATCATCGGTGGCGAAAAGGGCGCAGGTAGAGGTTGGCGCATGTTAGTTGAATGTTTAAGTGCGGGCCGCGGTATTTCGTTACCGGCACTTAGTACGGCAACAGGTCACTTGGCTTCAAGAATGACATCAGCCTATGCAACCGTTCGCCAACAATTTGGTGTGTCGATTGGCCAATTTGAAGGTGTTCAAGAAGCACTCGCTCGCATTGGTGGTTTAACTTACACCTTAGAATCAGCGAGGCTAATGACCGCAGGGGCGATTGATTTAAAACTAAGTCCATCTGTGGTTACCGCTATAGCTAAGTACCATATGACTGAAATGGGCCGTACAGTTATGAACGACGCGATGGACATTCATTCAGGTAAAGGTATTCAAGTCGGGCCGAATAACTATTTAGCCCATGGCTATATGGGGATCCCGGTATCGATTACCGTTGAAGGTGCAAATATTCTGACTCGTAACTTGATGATATTTGGTCAAGGCGCTACCCGTTGTCATCCGTTTGTTTTAAAAGAAATGGAAACAGCAGCAATGGAAGACCAAGATGTTGCTTTAAAAGAGTTTGACTCATTACTACTGCAACATATTTTATTTGCAGGCAGTAATGCAGGTATGGCATTTGTTCACGGTTTAACGCGAAGTTACTTCGCTAAAGCCCCTGTCTGTGGCGCAACCACTGGTTACTATAAACAGTTAAGTCGCATGAGTCGTGGTTTAGCATTTTGTACTGACGTTGCGATGCTAGTATTAGGTGGTGAGTTAAAGCGCAAAGAGATGATTTCGGCGCGTCTAGGTGATGTGCTTAGCCATTTATACCTTGCTTCATGTGTATTGAAACGCTACGAAGATGAAGGACGCCAGCAAGCTGACCTACCATTTGTGCAATATGCCGTTGAGCATTCGTTATTCTGCATTGGTCAAGCATTCGATGGCTTCTTTAAAAACTTCTCTAACCCAGTGGTTAATTTTTTACTAAAACGTATTGTGTTCCCTCTGGGTAATCATTACCACCGTCCAAGCGATGAGTTAGCACAAACAATGTGTGAGCACATGAGCAAACCAGGGGTCTTTAGAGACAGATTAACCCATCTTTGTTATGTTGATGAAAATGCAGGCACGGGTGTCATGGAAAATGCCTTTTTAGCCATGATTGACACCCATGAAGACTTTAAGCAGCTTCGTAAATGGCAAAAAGAAGGCACTATTGCCAAAAACCTTGAACTTGAGGGTGCAATTGCCGCAGCGGCAGAGAAAAACTTGATAAACGAAACCGTTGCAGAGCGTATGAATCAAGCCAATGAGCTACGTAAACAAGCGATAGCCGTTGATAATTTCGCCCCCGGAGAGCTGTAACTTCTTGCCAAGTTGAAATAAATAAAGCCTTGCATTTGCAAGGCTTTTTTATACTAGCTTATACCAATCCGTGAGTGATGACTTTTTCTGCTTCGCTGGCTGGCATTGGTTTCGCTTTTAAGAAGCCTTGACCAAACTTACATTGCGTTTGTTTTAAGATTGCCAATTGTTTTTCTGTTTCAATCCCTTCCGCAACAACATCGAGTTTTAACGACTGTGCTAACGATAATATGGCATCCACCAAGGGGTTGTGTGCTTTATTTAAATGATCGATAAAGCTTTTATCGATTTTTAAAATATGGATAGGTAATTGGTGTAAATAACCAAGCGCTGAGTAGCCAGTACCAAAATCATCTAAGCACAGTTTAACTTCAAGAGGCTCAAGGCCCTTAATGATTTTTGTTGCTAGCTCTAAATTACCAATTAGCCCAGATTCAGTGATTTCTAAGCACAGCGAGCCTAAAGGGAGTTTGTATTTAGAGTACAAAGCATGGATTTGCGCGACGAAGTCGAGACTTGCAAAATGACGTGATGACACATTCACGGTAATTCGGCCAAACGCTTTACCTTTACTTGCCCACAGTGCGATTTGCTTTGCCGCGAGTTCAAGCAAGTGTAAATCTAAGTTAATAATTTGGCCTGTGTCTTCTGCAACGGGTATAAAATCATTTGGCGAAACAAAGCCTTTACTTGGGTGATGCCAGCGCACAAGCGCCTCAAAGCCGACAACCTGTGCATCTTGAATAGCAAAAATTGGCTGGTAGTAAAGTTCAAAGTCGTCATGTTCAATACCATGCTGTAAATCATTTTCTATATCCGCATGGTTTTTAAGCTTTTTACGCATGGTATTGTTAAAAAACTTAACTTTACCGCGGCCTGATGACTTCGCCTCGTACATTGCAGCATCAGCATGCTGTAGTAGCTTATAAGCTTGATCGCGACTACTTTCACAAAACGCAACACCAATACTTGTGGATGCCTGAAGTAAGTGGCCATCAATATCAAGAGGCTCAGCGAGAACCTGTTGAATTCGTTCAAGGGCATCTTTAATTTGTTGTTTATCGGTGATGTTCTCCATAAAAATGGCAAACTCATCGCCCCCTAAGCGGGCAAAGGTATCGGTATTGCGGATGGTACCTAAGATTAACTCACAGATTTTTACCAAAAAGTGGTCACCAACCTCATGACCTAATGAATCATTGATACTTTTAAAACGGTCAAAGTCTAGATAGAGCAGGGCATGTTGGTGGCGCTTATCTGCTCTTGCCAAACGAAGGATCGCATGTTTAATACGCTCTATTAATAACGAGCGGTTAGCAAGGCCGGTTAATTCGTCGTGAAGAGCTCGGTGCTCAAGCTCTTGTCTTGATAATTGGCGGTCTATCGCCATGCTAATTTGGCGGCTCACATACGTGAGTAAGGCACGGTCATGTTCGTCATAGTGATAGCTTTTACTGTAACTTTGTACGGCGATAACACCACTAATACGCTCATTTACTTTAAATGGCACCCCTAGCCAAGACTCGGCCTGACGACCAACCATTTTAAAATGACCCGCATCAATGTGTTGTTGAAATTCTTCTTTCGTAAAAAGTAAAGATTGGTCGATGTTTAATAAATAATAAGATGCGGTGTCTTTTAGTTGTTCTTTCGATATTTTCTTATGGGCGTTAGAACGCACGCCTTCTTCGATAATATAAACTAAATCAAGCACATCGAGTTGCTTGTCATACAGGCCAATAAAGAAGTTATCAGCCCTCAGTAAAGAGGTAATAATGCCGTGTAAAGATTCAAAGAAGCTATCTAGCTCGCTTGATTGATAGGTTAAGTTAGCGATTTGCAGCATCGAGCGTTCTAGCTTTTGTGCATCGTTTAACTGCATCACAGTTTGCTGTAAGTCTTCTACGGTGCGAACTTGATTTATCTTGGCACTGAGTAAGTGGGCGACAGTTGATAAAATCTCTAAATGCGTATCATTGTAGTAATGTTTTTGCGGGTGCTCACAGTCAATGACACCCAGTACTTTTTCTTTGTAAACTAATGGTACGCAAAGCTCAGAAAGAGCAGGGCGAGAATCGGCAATATAACGCGGGTCTTGACTGACATCGCCAATCATTAACGGTTTACCAGTTCTTGCGACATAACCCGTAATACCTTGATCAAAGCTAATTTCTGTTCGGTCGATATGGTAAGTATCATGGCTACTTGCCGTGCCAATAGACGCCATTTCTTTTAGGGTACGTGTTTTATCGTCTGCTAGGTAAATGACACACTCTATAAAGCCCAGGCGGCTCACTACCTCTGATGTAACATATTCGAGTAACTCTTCAACTGTATCTAACTGCATTAGAGAAGATGAGAACTGATTAATAATATGTAATTGGTCTGTTTTGACTTCAAGTGCAAAAGCCGTGTCTAAACTCTTAGGCATAGAATAAAAGGTAACCAAAATGTTGTATTAATTTATTACGTTAACCTACTATCAAACTATCCACAAAGTTATTTTCAAAAAAAACGTATACTGGTGTAAACTAGGCACCTGAAAATGAACTTGGGTAAATAAGCGAGGTTATTTGCTCAATGTTTATGCTATCCCCCTAACTTTAGCCGTGGAAACAAGCAATGTCAGATTTAAATTCGATGCAAACTCTAACAATTACACGCCCAGATGATTGGCACATTCATTTACGTGATGGTGAGCAACTCGTTGATACCGTTCGTGATGCAAGCCGTTACATGGGGCGAGCAATCATCATGCCTAACCTTGTTCCACCGGCAACTTGTACAGACACTGCATTATCTTACTATGAGCGAATTAAAGCTGCGGGCCCACAAGGTAACTTCGAACCATTAATGGTGCTTTACCTAACAGATAAAACTACGCCAGAAGAAATTAAAAAAGCTAAGGCAACAGGTAAAATTGTTGCTGCTAAACTGTACCCAGCTGGCGCGACGACCAACTCAGATTCTGGTGTGACATCAGTTAAGAATATTTACCCTGTACTTGAGGCAATGCAAGAAGTAGGGATGTTACTGTTAGTACATGGTGAAGTAACCGATTCATCAATTGATATTTTTGACCGTGAGAAGGTCTTCTTAGATACAATTTTAGCGGATGTAGTAAATGACTTTCCGAGTCTTAAAATTGTGCTTGAGCACATCACGACAAAAGATGCGGTAGAGTTTGTTAATAATGCACCAGAGAATGTTGCTGCAACCATTACTGCTCATCACCTTCTTTATAACCGTAATCATATGCTAGCAGGTGGTATTCGCCCGCATTATTACTGCTTACCTATTCTAAAGCGTAACATTCACCAACAAGCGTTAATTGGTGCTGCAACAAGCGGCAGCAAAAAGTTCTTCTTAGGTACTGACTCTGCACCACATTACAAAGACAAAAAAGAAGCGGCCTGTGGTTGTGCTGGTGCATATACTGCACATGCAGCTATTGAGCTTTATGCTGAAGCGTTTGAAGAAGCGGGTGCTTTAGACAAGCTTGAAGGTTTCGCGAGTCACTTCGGTCCTGACTTTTACGGTATGCCTCGAAACCAAGATACCATTACACTAGTAAAAGAGAGCTGGACAGTACCAGCTAGCTATAAACTAGGCGATTCAGAAGTGGTGCCAATCAAAGCAGAAGCACAAATGGACTGGCAAGTTAAGTAAGTTTTAGCAAGGTCTAAATCGAGAATAAAAAGCTCATCTATTTGATGGGCTTTTTTCATTTATAATTAATTGTTTATAAATAGTACTGTCATATATTTTTGTTTGAGCGGTTGACCTTAAAATTATTTTCGATTAATAGAGCTAAAAGCTATTTAATGTGTTAGTCTTAAATTGCTTTGAGTTTTTGCGTATTGAATTTACGGATAATGTGCGGCTGTACGGTTACCGGTTTGGTTATTGGTTCTTCCTGTACTTTACCCCAAGTTTATTGGGCATTCACTCAGGGAGGATAGAGCCATTATGGCTGAATTTTAATAATTGACTTACAGGAAAATTTGGTATGTCAAACACGGTTACTGGTAAAGTTAAGTTCTTCAACGAAGCTAAAGGTTTCGGTTTCATTGAACAAGAAAATGGCCCTGATGTATTCGTACACTTCAGCGCTATCACAGGTACAGGCTTCCGCACTCTAAGCGAAGGCCAGCAAGTATCTTTCGGCATCAAACAAGGTCAAAAAGGCCCTGAAGCTGAGAACGTAGAAGTAGCATAATTTATTATGTGAACCTAAGCATTTTGGTGAAACAGTTTCTGTTTCACCAAAATTCATTTACTCCCAAAATATCATACAGTTGTACCTAAACCTATTTAAACCTAAAGTATTGTGTTAGCCTTTTTTAATAGGTAATTCTTCTAGAACTTTCTCAACTATTCCTTTAAAGCTACTCTCGATATCTAAAGTACTATATGCTCTTAGACTTAGTTAATTAAACATGACATTGATCGTTGTGTAAGTGAAGAATTTGATCTAACGAGAAAATTTAGTACTCATTTTCAGAGATTGTAGATTTTTTTACCAACATCTGAATTTCCCGCTAAACTTAGTGATATATAAGACAGCGGTAATTTAAATGAGCAATAAAATACTCGTTTGATAGATATAATGAAGGTTTGCTAATTGATGAGCATAGGAAATAATATACTTTTGGTAGACGATCACCCGATGGTGGCAACAGCAATTAAAATGGTTTTATCCAAATCGACCTTAGTTAACGAAGTTCAAGCTGTTGGAAGTCAAAAAGAAGCACTACAATTTTTAAAAGCTAATAATGTAGCGTTAGCTATATTAGATATTGAGTTAGAAGACTCAGATGGTTTTAGCTTATACAAGCGGGCTGTTAGTGCAGGGTTTACTGGCAAAGTGTTATTCTTATCAGCTAAGCAAGATAAGCATATTATACGCACTGCAGCAAAGTTGGGAGCGCAAGGCTTCGTTAACAAAGCTGAAAGCCTTGAAGATATTTCTTCTGCAGTTGAAATGATCTTGCGTGGTTACACCTTTTTTCCGCAAGAGCATTTAATTGCTTCTGAAAAAGACATTGACGAGTTACTCACTGAGCGTGAACTCGCCGTAATGAATTACCTATTGCAAGGGCTATCGAATAAAGACATTGGTGAAAAACTTTTCATCAGTAACAAGACCGTCAGTACTTACAAAACAAAAATATTTGAAAAGCTTGAGGTTGATTCAGTTATCTCATTAGCTAAGCTAGTAAAAGACCGCGCCGTGTTCTAATGGCGGCAGTTATAAGTCAAGATTAAATCCCGTTTAATGTTTAGTAAGCAGTTTGCTTGCTTATTAAACATTCCCTGCCTGTAAATGCATAAAAATTCTTCTAATTAGATTTTTTAGATGAAAAAACTGAATTTTTTTTTCATTTTTCTTTACCGCTTTTTGATTTCAATAAATGTTACATTTATGTTTAAGTTTGAACGGAATATGAATGTGATGATTGTTACTAAAGGGCTATAGAAGCCTTACAGATGTGTGGCTGTTATATTTTTGTTAATTCGTTGTTTTGGTTATTTTCATATCAACGACGAGTCACCAAATTTTTCCGATGAAAGCCGAACATCAAGTTGACAGACTCAGATGCATTTAGCATTATTGGAGGGTTGATATCTATTAAAAGATATCAGGGTTGTCCTCTTCGGAGGGTAATTAAATTATAAAAGTAACATTACTTAATTGGTTGGGAACTATGTCTGTTAAAATCAGAAAGAGTCTTGTAGCATCAGCGTTGGTTGGCGCTTTTGCATTTGCAAGCAGCAATGTGATTGCAGATCCTTTGAAAGATGTGCAAGATGCAGGTCAACAAATTCAAAAGGCTGCTGTTAAGTCTCAAACTAAAATTGACAATGTATATGGTCAAACTCAAGAGCTAATCGCTGAGTACCGTAGCGTTGTTGACGAAACTGAGCTAATGAAGGTTTACAACGATCACGTAGCACGTTTGGTCGCTGACCAAAACGCTTCAATCGAATCGTTTGACCGTCAAATCGCAACTATCGATAACACGAAACAAAACGTTGTGCCTTTGATGTATCGCATGATCGATACGCTTGAGCAATTCATCAAAGCGGACGTTCCGTTCAATCTTGAAAACCGTCTAGCACGTGTTGAAAGACTTCGTGACATCATGGCGTCAGCTTCAGTTACTACATCTGAAAAATTCCGCCAAGTTCTTGAAGCTTACACTGTTGAAACTGCATACAGCTCAGCTGTAACTGCTTCTCAAGGTACTCTTGAGATCGATGGTAAGAGCATCAACGTTGACTTCGGTCG
Source organism: Pseudoalteromonas sp. S2721 (assembly GCF_005887425.1). Lineage (NCBI taxonomy): Bacteria > Pseudomonadati > Pseudomonadota > Gammaproteobacteria > Alteromonadales > Pseudoalteromonadaceae > Pseudoalteromonas > Pseudoalteromonas sp. S2721. Next base: position 7,251 of record NZ_PNCZ01000042.1, on the reverse strand, counting down.
TTTAGGTCGTATCACTTACGTAGCTCAGTCTTTTGACCTTAAGCACGCGTGGGTGTGGGATAACAACACTAAACAGTGGAAAGAATTAGGTGAAGAATACCTAAAACCTGTTAAAGAAGTTATCCGTATGGCGCGTAAACAAGCGACATTAGAACTTGTTAAACTACCAATTTTTGGCGCGGAGTAATCAATAATGAAGAAACTATTTAAAGGTTTTGCTGTTGCAGCAGTACTATCTGTTTCTGCAGGTACCGCGCTTAATGCACACGCAAACACTGATGCTTTAGACAAAATTCTTGAGCAAGTTAAGCAAGAACGTATCTCTGAAGGCAAATTAAATAAGCAACGTGAACAAGAGTTCCTTTCAGCTCGTGCTGACAAGCAAGCGTTACTTAACAAAGCTAAAAGCGACCTAGCTGCTGAAAAAGCACGTGGTGACCGTTTAGCTAAAGAATATGCTCAAAACGAAAATACTTTAGCAGAAAAAGAGCAAGCTCTTTTAAATGCTCAAGGTACTTTAGGTGAGATGTTCGGTGTTGTACGTCGTGCAGCTGCTGATGCAATCGGTTCAATCGAAGCATCACTTGTTTCTGCTGAAAAACCAGGACGTGCTGAAGTACTTCGCTCACTAGCTGCTGCGAAAGAACTTCCAACTGTTCGTGAACTAGAAGAGCTTTGGATTTCTCTTCAAACTGAAATGACTGAGTCTGCTAAAGTTTCAACTTTCGAAACTGAAGTTGCAGGTCTTGACGGTTCATCTTCTGTGAAGAAAGTAACGCGTATCGGTAACTTCAACTTAGTAACTGACGACGGTTATTTAATCTACTCTCCAGAAACTAAAGCGATTCAACCTCTAGGTAAGCAACCTGATAGCTACATCCTAGCGGGTATCAGCGATTTAGAAGGTACTTCTGCAGATAACTACGCTGGCGTATACATCGACCCGACTCGTGGCGCGATCTTACGTATCAACACGCAGAAGAAATCACTAATGGAATACTACGAGCAAGGTGCTGAAGTAGGTTACATCATCACACTATTATTAGTTGTTGGTCTACTTATCTTCATCGTTCGTTTCATTGATCTTGCGCTTACTAGCACTAAGATTAAGAGCCAGCTTAAGAACCTTTCTACTCCGAATACAAACAACCCACTGGGTCGTATTCTTAAGGTTTACGCTGACAACAAGAATCAAGACGTTGAAAACCTTGAGCTTAAACTTGACGAAGCAATCCTACGTGAAACGCCTCGCATCGAAGCTGGTATCAACATCATCAAGATCTTGGCAGCAATCGCTCCATTACTAGGTCTACTAGGTACGGTAATCGGTATGATCCTTACGTTCCAAACAATCACATTGTTCGGTACAGGTGATCCGAAGATCATGGCTGGTAATATCTCTCTAGCACTTGTAACTACAGCGTTAGGTCTAATTGCAGCTCTACCACTTATCCTACTTCACTCAATTGTTGCGGGTCGTAGTAAGTCGGTTCTACATGTCCTTGATGAGCAAAGCGCTGGTATCATCGCTGCTCACGCGGAGAAGGAGAAAGCCTAATGCTAGTCCTGATGGAGATCTGGGAATCTATCAGGGATTTTGTTGGCACAGGCGGCCAGGTATTATACGTGGTCGCGATAGCACTCTTTCTTATGTGGGTTTTAATGATTGAGCGCTATTGGTTCCTACTAGCTGAGTTTCCTCGTATGACGAAGAACATTGTAGCTCAGTGGGATGCCCGCCAAGACACTACGTCTTGGTACGCACACAGAATCCGTGAAGCATGGATTTCTGAAGCGTCTGAAAAATTAGATCAGCGTATGTTGTTGATTAAGACATTAGTAGCTGTTTGTCCTTTAATCGGCTTATTAGGTACTGTAACGGGTATGATCGCGGTTTTCGAAACCATGGCTACTCAAGGTACTGGTAACGCACGTTTAATGGCATCAGGTATTTCAATGGCAACAATCCCAACAATGGCTGGAATGGTTGCGGCACTATCTGGAGTATTCTTTAGCTCACGTCTTGAAGCGAGAGCGAGAATGGCGAAAGCTAAACTTGTAGATAGCATGCCTCATCACTAGAGAGAGAATTAAATATGGCACGTAAACAACGTTTTCGTGAAGAAGAAGAAGCAGCGGTTGACATGACGCCAATGCTTGACATCGTATTTATCATGCTTATTTTCTTTATCGTAACTACATCGTTCGTTAAAGAGGCTGGTATCGAAGTCAATAAACCTAAAGCAGCTGCAGCTACGAAGCAAAAAAATGCAAACATTTTTGTTGCTATCCGCGCTGACGGTGCGATCTGGATTGATAAACAACAAGTAGACGTTGAGCGTGTATCAGCTAAACTTGAAAGTTTATTAGCAGAACAACCTACTGAAGTTGTAATTTTGCAAGCTGATAAAGAAGCAAAACACGGCGTAGTAGTTAAAGTTATGGACCAGATCAAAGCGACGGGTGATAACCTTAAAATTTCAATAGCTGGAGATCAGTAATGATTCGTTTTCTGTTTTCACTGATTGCAGGTGGGGCAGTTACTTTCGGCTTGTTCTACTTCATGGCGTACCTCATCTCCGGTGGAGCTGACCGTGCGACTGAACAAAAAGAACAGATCGTAGTCGAAATTATGACGAATCCGCCTGAATCTAAGGTGCAGGAGAGGAAGCGTGTTCCGCCTCCGCCTCCGCCACCGCCAAAGCAGCCGCCTAAACCGCAGCCGCCTCAGCCGGAAAACAGCAACCCTAACACTGGTGGTTTGTCATTTAATATGCCAAGCATCGATGTGGGTAGCACAGCTGGTGGCCTAAGTGGTCCAGGTGCATTTGGACGTGATGGTGACGCGACACCTATCGTTCGTATTGAACCAAAATACCCTACGCAAGCAGCGCGTGATGGTAAAGAAGGTTGGGTACAACTTTCATTCACTATCAATGAAGTGGGTGGTGTAGAAGATGTTGAAGTGATCGACGCCGATCCTAAACGTATCTTCGACCGCGAAGCTAAACGTGCGCTACGTAAGTGGAAGTACCGTCCGAAAATCATTGACGGCAAACCACAGAAGCAATTTGGTCTTCAAGTACAACTAGACTTTAAACTTAACCAAGGTAACTAAGGAGGCGAGTAATGAGAAATTTATCTAAAGTAACTGCACTTGCGCTTCTTATGTCTCTATCAGGTGTAGCTTTCACTGCACCTGCTTTAGCAGCGCCAGATTACGCGAAGATTGAAGCGCGTAAAAAAGCAAAAACTAAAGTAATGGGCGAGCGCGTTGGTAAAAAAGTTATTAAAGCGTTTGATTTGTACAATGAAGAGAAGCTTGATGAAGCGATTGCGTTACTTAAAGAAATCGATCCTTCGGATGAATTTGATAAGGCAACAGTCGATCGTTACTTAGGTCAAATGTACGCTCAAAAAGAGCAGTATCAATTGGCTATCAAGCATATCGCAGCGGCAGTTCAGCCTGACGTTTTAAATTTTGCTGACCAAGAGCAAGGCTTAAAACTTCTAGGTGATATGTACGCGGGTACTGAGCAATATGCAAAAGCGAAAGAAGCTTATGCAGCTTGGATGGACTTCACAGGTGAGGAAGACGACAAGGTTTATACACGTATTGCGCAAGCAAACTACGAGTTAAAACTTTTCAAAGACGTACTTCCTGCTGCAAACAAAGCAATTGAATTGGCAAAAGAACCTGCAAAGGCTGCTTACCAATTAAAGCTAGCTGCCTATTTTGAACTTAAACAGTACAAAAATATGGTAGGTGTTGCTGAAGAAATTGTTCGTGTTTGGCCTGAAGACAAAAAAGCCTGGGTTGGTTTAGGTAAATACTACCTTCAAACCGAAGACTTCAAGAAAGGTCTAGCGACCATGGAAGTTGCCTATAAAAATGGCTATTTTGAAAACGAAGTTGAATACAAAGTACTTTCTAACTTTTATTCGTTAAATGATATCCCTTACAAAGCAGCAGTTGTGCTTGAAAAGGCAATCAACGAAGAAAAAGTTAAGCGTAACAAGCAAAATATCAGTGCAGTGGCATCTAACTACCACCGTTCTAAAGATATTGAAAAAGCAGCTAAATACTATGAAGAAGCGGCTAAATTTGATGATGATGCTGAGCTTTACCGCAAAGCGGGTTCATTACTTTTACAATCGCAAAATTATAGTGCAGCCGTTGTTCGTTTGAACAAGGCAATAGAGTTAGGTTCTGACAAAAAAGGAACTATTTACTCTGATTTAGCTGAAGCTTATTACTACCAAGAGAAGTATAAGCAAGCTTATAACGCTATCACTAAAGCAATGGACGATCCGCGCACTCGCAAGTTTGCGAAGAGCTGGTCGACCTTCATCAAAGATAAAGCCGCTCGTAACGGTGTAAAAATCTAATTGATGTTGTTTTAAATTAAAAAGCCCCTCTGGGGCTTTTTTTATGGAATTTTAAAATGCTAAGACAGATCGTATTATTAGTTGTCGCAAGTGTGATGCTGATAGCTTGCTCTGAGCAAACATCAGGTTTCAAAACATTTAGTGAAGGGCAGCAAGCGCTGCAAACTATTAATAATTTATTATCGACTCAAGAACAGCAAAGTGAAGCTGCTAGCTGGCCTTTCTCAGAAAGTTATTTGCAAGCACGTCACCAGGCTTATCAAGGACTAAAAACGACGACGTTAGATGTGTCACAACAGGCGCAATTGAACTATTTAATCATTGCTGAGCGTTATCCCGAACGTTACTTTGTGTGGCCTGTACAACGTGATGTTATTAGCCAAGCTCGTTTAGTAGATGACTATTCAGTAAATGAATTAGCTAACTGGCTAGAGTTAGTTGAAACGCAGTTAATTGCAGCTGAGCAAAGCAATCTGAAATTAAATAAAATCGAATTAACGCTTTTACATAATATGGTCAAATCGCACCTTGATAATAGCGATGACAGTGTACAAGCAGCACTAAACAAACTTAATCAATATTTAACTCAATATAAACCGCGTACAAAACTTGGTTTAGTCGGTTTGGCAAATGGTAAAGATTGGTATCAAAGTAAACTTAATTACTTTAGTGGTGAGACTAAGCCGCCTTTAACTTGGTTAAGTGAAATCCAGGCTTCGTTAAAGCAATCGCAGAATGCAGATTTTGTATTACTTGTATCAGACTCTCACGCTAAACCATTAGTAATGAACTATTTTGTAGAAAGTCATCAGCACACAGGTCTTGATTGGCAGCTTGATTATCTCGACCCGCTCAAAAGTAAGCGTAAATTAACACAAGATGAGCAATACTTCTGGCAAGTTATGATGGAAACCGACTTAGGAATTCATTATCACACATGGAGTGAACAGCAAGCACGTGTTAGTTTGATGAAGCGTCTAGGGGTAAATCAGCAACAAGCTGATTGGTTAATTGAGGATATCGTGCTTTATCCTGCGATGAGCTTTATTTTTATAAATTAGTACAGCGCTGCGCTCTATGGAGCGCATCGCCGACAGCGTTGGCTTGCAGGATCTGCAAGTAAACGTTCGTCATCAATTTTTTCTTCACAATCACAGCAATAGCCATACTGCCCAATATCGATTTGGCATAGTGCTGCTTCTAACTTTTCTATTCGAGCAATCAATATTTGATACTCAGAACCGAGATTATTTGCTGTCAGCTCTAACCAGTCTGAAGGGGGATGATCCTTGAGTTGCGATAGCAGTTGCTGATGATAGGCTTGATCAGAATTAGCCAGCATATCCAGTAAACGTTGTCGAACCTGCGCAAGTTCCGCAGATAACTTTGTTTGAATTTCAGTATTGTTCATCGCTTTTCTTCCAAGTGGGCAATACTGGTATTATCAAACAAAATCGATTTGCTAATTATGATTTGTATCAATACTCGGCGCTTTCGCGTACTTTCTTAGTACATCTGCAACTTCGTCTTTGGCTTTTAGGCGGCGGATCTCATCAAAAAGTGCGTTAGCTTGAGGATATTGGCGTTTTAAATAGCCGAGCCATTGCTTAGTACGAGAAGCAAAATACTTTTCACATTTGCTCTCGTCTTGGTGCATAGATGAATGAATAATGTGGTATATCACATGCTCCCATAACATCGGAGTGTAATGCTCGTTTTCTGCATGAGATTTTATTTGTTTTGCTAAATCAGGCATCGCTAATGCACCACGACCAAGCATTAAATCTTGGCAATGACTGCGCTTTTGACAAAGCATGGCATCTTCAACTTGCCAAATTTCGCCATTAGCAACGACCGAAATATTTTTATCTTTGATTAACGGGGGGATTTTTTCCCAGTATGCCGGAGGGTTGTAACCATCTCTTTTAGTTCTGGCATGAATAGCAAGACTTGAAGCACCCGCGCTAACAACAGCATCAACAATTTCTTGGCTATTACTATCATCATCAAAACCAAGCCTAATTTTGGCACTAACTTCATGGCAAGGATCAACAGCATCACGTACGGCTTTAATAATTTCGTACATGTGATCAGGGTCTTTTAACAGTACCGCACCACCTTTACTTTTGTTCACTGTTTTAGCTGGGCAACCAAAATTTAAGTCAATGCCATGGGAGCCTAAGCGTATTGCTTTGACGGCATTTGCTGCCAAAGCATGAGCAACTTGACCTAGCAACTGAATACGCACTGGCGTACCTGCACGGGTATAGCCACCTGTTTTTAGCTCAGGACAATAGCGATGAAACACGCGTTCGGGCAGTGTGTCTTCAACGACACGAACAAACTCTGTTACGCATAAATCAAATCCACCTAAATCAGTTAAGAGTTGTCGCATTTTAAAATCCACAACGCCTTCCATCGGTGCTAAAACTAGTCGCATGATACCTGTTAACTCATCAAAAATTAGGACGCGTATTCTAGCTTTTCTGGATTGTTTTATAAATCGTAATTTGCAATCTTGGCACTTTCAGAAAATAATTATAAAAATTTTGAAAGTAATTTTTAGTTCTCGGGTCTTGTTTAATAACCCTTTATAAAAAAGAGAGTCATCGAATGAACACAGTTAAGAAAAATTCAATTGCATTAACATTAGGTGCGGTTGTAGTAGGTGCGTCAAGTTTTGTAGCAACTGATGCGAGTGCAAACCCATTTGAATTTCAGCAAATGCAAGCAGGCTATCAACTAGATGCCGCAGAAGGTAAATGCGGTGAAGGTAAATGTGGCGGAGATAAAAAAGCAGAAAAAGAAGGCAAGTGCGGCGAAGGTAAATGCGGCGCAGACAAAAAAGCAGCAAAAGCAGTG
>NZ_PNCZ01000041.1:0-93068 GCF_005887425.1 Pseudoalteromonas sp. S2721 | reverse complement strand
GCAAGTTAGCAAGTTAGCAACACTAGACTGCCAACCACTTGTGTCAAGCCATTGTTTTTAAAATCTGACTTTTAACGACTGATATCTGATATCTCCATGTTTGTTCGGCGTTAAAACGCCGCCTACGTCTCGTATCTCGCAAACTTTACTTTTTCCCCTAGCAACTCGCTAACTTTTGGAACTTCAATCTGACAGCTGACGGCTAAATATTAAAACCAAAAAAGCCAAGCGTTTCGCAACGGTTGGCTTTTTCAGATTTAGTTTTAAGTCTAGCCGCTTAGGCTAGTGCTCTGTAATTAGCTCAGGTTCATTTCCTGAATGATTTCGTGGGCAATTTCCGGAGTTGTACTGACCGGCTTTTCGTGTAGTTTGGCTTTCATTTGCCCTTTACGATGTTTAAGTGATGCATCAAGTTTTTTTGCAGCACCTGCGATAGCTGGGTACATCACATCATCTTCAGCTTTTACTGATAAACGTGCGCCTTCATAGGTTGTACTAATCTCAGCCTGATACTTATTGTGTTCTTTTGAAAGAATAATATCGAGTGATATTAATGATGGAAAATGGCTAGCAATTTTCGAGAACTTCTCGTTGATATGAGCTCTAACAGCCTCAGTAACGTCAACATGATGACCAGAAATATTAATCTTCATAGGGTATCCTTTTTTCTTGTTACCTCACAGTTAGTATTGGGGGCGAATTGAATTAACACAAGCGAAAATTGCAGATAATTAGTAATTGATTGTAACCACAGATGATTTAGATCATGCGTTGCGGATAAAATATGCAAAAGCCCGCATCACACGGGCTTTTCAGAAAGGTTAACAACTGCTCATTAACTATACGAACAACAGTAGTCAGCAAACTCGCTGACCTTTACTAGAAAGGTAACATTTGCATCAACCGTAAAAGACTCTCCAGCTTGCATCGTTTGCCATTCGCTCTCACCGGGTAATAGCACTTGCCAACTGCCACCGTTAAGCTCCATCAACTCTTTTTTACTCGTAGCAAACTCAAACTCACCCGGTTGCATAAAGCCTAACGTCTTCGTGCTGCCATCAGCAAATACCACAGTACGGCTAGACACTTTACCGTCAAAATACACATTGGCTTTTTTCAGCACACTTACATTATCAAACTGAGACATCCTCACTCCTGTTGTTTTGTTATTAAGTTACAGACAGTGCCAGTTGTCTGTTTAGCATTCAAGGGGAGCTGGGTGAGAAATAATCAAGTCGGGCTAGCTGTAAGCTGTCAGTTTTAAGCCGAAGGAGCAATTGTGGTAGGTCGTGCTTTAGCGCTATAAGAGGTTAAAGGATCAAAAAACAATTTAATTCTGTTTTTGTCAAATATAGTAACTAAAGCATAACCCCACTGATGTGACACAGGCACCTAGCACTGACGCACCTGCAAATGTTATACAGTTATCTGCCATGTAACTAACCACGCCACCATGAACAAAACCATTATTTTGCTTTAGCTCTTCTTTAATTTCTAAACGTAACTCAGTATAACCAGCTTCGAACTTTTCAAGCTCCGCACCTAATAAATTGCTAAATTATTGCTGAGCCAATATTTCCTTTCCAGTTTTTAATGTAACTTGCAATTGTTTACTCCTTTATTTGAACCTTAAAAACCTAATACTCAAAAAACAGTCGAAAACCCTTTGCTCATAAGAAGCTAGTAATGTTGGTTGTGCTTTAGCGGGTAAAGAGTTAAATAAATCATTAAGTTATCGATAGACAATGATAGCGCCACCAATAAGCGGCTAAAAATAGTTGGCTAGAATTTGTTATTCACGAATAAAGCCAACCATTTTTTTGTCCTCTGTTACAACTTTGCTAGCATTTTACTCAGGAGGAAAAAAGCTCCAAATATCAAGACCAAGTATATTTTTACACCACTCTTCAAAAGTATAGGTCTTTTCTTTTATAGTAAATTTTAGTGCCATTGGATAGGTTCTTATTTTCTCTTCATTAAGCAAGTCTACAAACTCAATATAGAAATCATCATCGAGGTCAGTATAAATATTAAGTTCATCAAATTCCCTCCTTACACAAGTTTCTATCAGGCAGCCTTTGTCTGTTACTACGCAAACATCTATTAAAGATGTAAGTTTGCACGTCCCTTTCCACTGAAGTTTAGCTGACCTTCTATGGCACTCTTGAGTAAATGAGTACTTTGTTTTTCCTGTAATTTTAAAAAACCAATTATCAATTACTTGTAGACACCCATCAATCTCATATTCACGCATCAATAACTCAAAAATTCTATCTTGTTTTAACTCTTTGCAATACCCTACGAAGAATAAGTCTCCTTTCTCATTTGCCAAAAGCTCTGACATTTTAGCTTCACGCTTTATACAATGCTGGACACCATTTTGGTTACATACTTCTATGAAATTGATTGAGTGATCTAAGTTACACACCGAAAATAACCTTTTAGTGAAAGAGGTATAGTCATGTGGAAACATGTACTTTTTTTTCTTTTTCCAAAACATTCTATAATTACCTTTTGAAGTGCAACATCTTATAGTGAGTTAATCACACATATTTCTGCTAACTTAACGCTCATTTTTCTACATTATTATAGTTTTAACAAATCATCTAACACATTACTATTATTAAGTTTTTCTTCTTAAAGAAAAATAAACAAGGCTGTTTGAATACCATAAAATCGGGAGTGAAATACCAATAAAATCGGGGCTGAAGAACCAAAAAAATCGGAGCTAAAGCTCCCTCCTACGATTTTATTTGGCACTGTGCTTTAAATAATTTTGATCTGACAGCTGAAAGCTTATGGCTGACAGTTCAGGAGACGCGCTAAAGCACGACCTACAACGACAGCGCGCGAAACAAGTTTCATGCCTACAAGCTCTTACCAACAAAAAAGCCCGCGCTGTGCTATACAGGGCGGGCTTTAAAATTTTAGCGGCTTAAGCTTAGAACAAGGCGTTTGCTTTGTTTACGATGTTTTCAACAGTGAAACCAAAGTGCTTGAATAGCTCGCCTGCAGGTGCTGACTCACCGAATGTAGTCATACCAACTACTGCGCCATTTAGACCTACGTATTTGTACCAGTAGTCTGCGATGCCCGCTTCGATTGCTACACGGCGTGTAACGCTTGCTGGTAGTACGCTTTCTTTATACGCAGCGTCTTGCTCATCAAATAAATCAGTTGAAGGCATAGATACCACACGTACTTTTTTACCTTGTGAACGAAGTTCTGCAGCGGCATCTTGTGCAAGCTGTACTTCAGAACCTGTTGCAATAAGGATAAGCTCTGGCTCACCGTCACAGCTAAGTACGTAACCACCTTTTTTCACATCGGCTAACTGTTGTGCAGTACGCGCTTGTTGCTCAAGGCCTTGACGAGTGAAAATGAGTGACGTTGGGCCATCTTTACGCTCAATAGCTTGTTGCCATGCAATCGCTGACTCAACTTGGTCACATGGGCGCCAGTTAACTAAGTTAGGCGTTAATCGCATGCTTGCGATCTGCTCTACCGGTTGGTGCGTCGGACCATCTTCACCTAAACCAATTGAATCGTGCGTGTATACGAAGATACTTGGTTGCTTCATTAGTGCCGCCATACGTACTGCGTTACGTGCGTATTCCATGAACATTAAGAATGTAGCACCGTAAGGAATAAAGCCTTTATGCAGTGCAATACCATTCATAATCGCTGACATACCAAATTCACGTACGCCGTAGAAAATGTAGTTACCGCTTGCATCGTTTGCTTCTAGGCCTTTTGAGCCATCCCAAAGTGTTAAGTTAGAACCAGCAAGGTCAGCAGAGCCACCCATGAATTCTGGTAGTAACGGACCAAACGCGTTTAATGCATTTTGTGATGCTTTACGTGTTGCAGGGTTTGCAGGGTTTGCTTGTAGCTCTTCGATGTAAGCTTGTGACTTTTCAGCCCAATCTGCCGGTAGCTCACCGTTTGTACGGCGCTTAAACTCAGCAGCAAGTTCAGGGTATGCACTTTCATAAGCTGCAAATTTTTCGTCCCAGCTTGCTTCTAGTTGCTTACCTTTTTCTTTGCCATCCCACTCGCTATAGATATCAGCTGGGATTTCGAATGCATCGCCAGTCCAACCAAGGAACTCACGAGATGCTTTAATTTCGTCTTCACCTAGTGGTGCACCGTGACAATCATGGCTACCTGATTTATTAGGTGAACCATAACCAATCACTGTTTTACAACAGATAAATGATGGCTTATCAGTAATGCTACGCGCTTCTTCGATAGCGGCGCGAATTGCATCAGGGTTATGACCATCAACATCGCTAACTACGTGCCAGCCGTATGCTTTGAAGCGCGCTGGTGTGTCATCGCTGAACCAACCTTCTACTTCACCATCAATTGAGATGCCGTTGTCATCCCAAAACGCAACTAGTTTACCTAGGCCTAATGTACCGGCTAATGAACAGGCTTCGTGTGAAATACCTTCCATTAAACAGCCATCACCCATGAATGCATACGTGAAGTGATCAACAATATCGTGGCCTTCACGGTTAAACTGTGCAGCTAGCGCTTTTTCGGCAATTGCCATGCCCACTGCATTTGTGATCCCTTGACCTAATGGACCCGTAGTAGTCTCAATACCTGGTGCATATCCATACTCTGGGTGACCCGGTGTTTTTGAGTGCATTTGACGGAAGTTTTTAATTTCCTCTAGTGGTAAGTTATAGCCACTTAAGTGCAGTAGAGAATAGATCAGCATTGAACCGTGGCCATTCGAAAGAATAAATCGATCTCGGTCTGCCCACTCTGGATTCGTTGGATTGTGCTTTAGATAATCGCGCCATAGTACTTCTGCGATATCTGCCATGCCCATAGGGGCGCCAGGGTGACCAGATTTGGCCTGTTGTACTGCGTCCATTGATAAGACGCGAATAGCATTTGCAAGTTCTTTGCGTGATGGCATGAATTCTCCTACCTTTATGTATTTGCGCTGGTTGTTTATGAAGCCCCATTCTTACTTATTGTAAGGGTACAGTGCAATTAAAAATCCGCATTAAATGCACCATTTATGGGCGTTTGTTAAGAACAATACGTTATTACTAATTTTAAATGGACGTCTAGGCGTAAAATTACTATGCAAACATATTTGTTTTAGATAAAATACGCCCCTTAATTTTTTAGCGCTATTACCGACGTTTGTGAAGCGCAATATTTGTGAGCAGAAATACAATGGCAAAACATTTATTTACTTCTGAATCTGTTTCTGAAGGTCATCCGGATAAAATCGCGGACCAAATCTCTGACGCGGTTCTAGATGCTATCTTAGAGCAAGATTCTCATGCCCGTGTTGCATGTGAGACTTACGTTAAAACTGGCATGGTGATGGTTGGTGGTGAAATCACAACTAGCGCTTGGGTTGATATCGAAGAAATCACACGTAAAACAGTACGTGAAATCGGTTACACGCACTCAGACATGGGTTTCGATGCTGACTCTTGTGCAATCCTAAACACTATCGGTAAACAATCTCCAGACATCAACCAAGGTGTTGACCGTGCTCGACCTGAAGAGCAAGGTGCTGGTGACCAAGGTCTAATGTTCGGTTACGCATGTAATGAAACTGACGTGTTAATGCCTGCACCAATCACTTATTCACATCGTCTAGTTCAGCGCCAAGCTGAAGTTCGTAAAAGCGGTGAGCTTAACTGGTTACGCCCAGATGCAAAATCTCAAGTAACGTTTGCATACGAAAATGGCAAGCCTGTTGGTATTGATGCCGTTGTTCTTTCAACTCAACACTGTGATTCAATCTCACAAAACGACTTAGTTGAAGCGGTAATGGAAACGATCATTAAGCCAGTTCTTCCAGCTGAGCTAATCTCTAGCGCAACTAAGTTCTTCATCAACCCAACTGGCCGTTTCGTAATCGGTGGCCCAATGGGTGACTGTGGTCTTACAGGTCGTAAAATCATCGTTGATACATACGGCGGTATGGCCCGTCACGGTGGTGGTGCTTTCTCTGGTAAAGATCCATCAAAAGTTGACCGTTCAGCTGCATATGCTGCTCGTTACGTTGCTAAAAACGTGGTTGCTGCTGGCCTTGCTGACAAATGTGAGCTACAAGTTTCTTACGCTATCGGTGTTGCAGAGCCAACATCTATCAGCATCGAGACATTTGGTACAGGTAAATTAGAAGAAGCGCGTCTAATCGAATTAGTACGTGAGCACTTCGACCTACGTCCTTACGGCTTAATCCAAATGCTTGATCTTGAGCGTCCTATCTATCAACCGACTGCGGCATACGGTCACTTCGGTCGTGATGAGTTCCCTTGGGAGCGTACAGACAAAGCAGACGCACTTCGCGCAGCTGCTGGCCTGTAATAGGTTAGATAAAATGAAAAAAGCGCCTTTTGGCGCTTTTTTTATGAACACGAACCTAACTGACTTATTAAGTTATCTCGCGAGAACTGATTATTGGTTAATTGCTCTGTCAGTGCTTGTAGCGTTTTATAAACGCTTTTTAGCGATACCTTATTGCTCAACCAATGCGGGATTGAGCCACCCGGATCAGCATAGGCCTGATGGCTTACCAATAAATTACTTTGCTGCTCTTCTAAACGCCAATAAGCCCTGAGCTCTTTAATACGCACAACCCCAGAGACTTCTGCTTTAGCGTATGGCTGACTGATAATTTTTAGCTCTGTTTTATGTTCACCTAAGGCATGATAACAAGAGTAACTCACCAAATCGCGATCTAACACCGGCCAAGGCGAGTTAAAGTGAGTGTAAACAAGGGTTTCTGAGGGGCTTAAGCGCTCCATTAAAGTCACGCTTTTAACATTTTCGAGCCAATTGGGCGCGTTGTCGGTATCACTTAACAGCGCCATAAAGTCACTGGCCTTAGCATTTTTTACCAGCACAGAAGCATTAATTTCTATAATGCCAGTTTCGTGCTTTTTATAGCTAACCTTTATATCGTCTTGCTGTTTGTAGGTTTGCCATTCAATAGGGTTAGCCACTGCCGAGAGACTCAAACATGCTAACCCTATCCATAGGCACAAGCGCATTTATTTAAAACCAATAAGGGTCTGTATTAAATGACGCGTGGCGACTTTGCTCCATTGCACTGACCAAAAATTCTGACTTTTGATCAAGCCATGATTGAATTTTTGTTAGCTCTAAGTCGTCTTGCCCTGCACATAACTGCTTTAAGTACTCAAGGGTGCTTAACTCATAAATACCATGAGAGATATCAACCCACGGCATACGAAACTCGTTTCGATCTTCTTTATCGAACAAAGCGCCTAAGCAGTTGCCGCTGAGTAATGAGTTTTCAAGGCGGGTGCGCAGTGCCAAATAGTCTTTATCTGTAAACACTTGCTGCTCAGGAATAAGTTCGTGCATATCGTGCCAATCTTTAGCAAATAAACGCTTAGCAATATCGGCAACAGGTTTTTCAGCAGCTTGAAACTCAGTTTGCCCCCATGACTTACGCCATTGTTTTTCAATCAACCAGGTTGTTAATTGTAATAATAAGCGATTGTATCGGGTGCTATGGAAAAGTTTTTCGATATCTTCAATGCTTGGCTGCAACTCTTTTAAGTCATTAATAACTTGAGTGAGCTCAGGCGCACTGTTGATTTTTTTGTAGTACGCATGGCGCTTAGATGTGTAGGTTTTTAGCTGAATAGCATTTTCAACCCATGCTAATTCGCTTAATAACCACTTTAATTCTGTACGTAATGAGTCGGTATCGTCTTTACTAACAATATCGTCAAACAGCCAAAATGTATGGCGAATCAAACGAATACCGTCGGTGACACGCTTAAGGGTTTTTAAGCTTGGTTTTATGAAGTAGCAGGCTTCATGTTTTTGTACAAAGCGAATCGCGTAGTTAATGCTTTCTACTAAGGCTTGTTCTTGGGTTGCACCACGTTTTAGTGGCACAAAGCCAATTGATTTGCTTGCTTTTAATGGTTTGTCATCTGCAAGACGATAACCTCGAGCAGCTTTAGAATAAAGCCCTAAGCGAACATGGCTTTCACTTACCAGTTTATCTGCCAAAGCAAACAACTCATTGCGACTACCTTCAATCAGTTCGATTTCAAGTTCAGAGATTGGCTCAACTTGGCCCGATGCCGCCACTTCACCTTTATCTAATACCACTTCAATTTTTGCGCCATTTTCGGTTTCGAGTAACCAAGTACGGCGTATAAAGTTAGTGCTAAAAATTGGGTATAGGTTTTCTGCGATGGCAGGCACTTGCATACCATGCGGCCAAATAGCAGCATCAAATGCAAGTAAATCAGGGCGATTACCTGACAGTGGCAAATTGTATTCAGGGCGCTGATGTAAGCCACCAACCACTTCGCCAGCAAGCTTGATGGTTTGCTCACACTCACCATCACAACAGCGAGTACGAAGGCCAATATCTAAAGCACGTAATTCTCGGCTTGGCGTATCGTAATAAGCATTTTGTAAGTTGCGTGACGGTTTATTGGTAACGGTTTTTGCAAATTGGGTAATTAATGCGGGGATCAGTGGAACAACGGCATCTGACACCAAAAACTTCAGTTCTATCTCAGTATCCATTCGCTTTGCGGAGTACATTTAAAATAAATAAGTGATCAAAATAAACAAAGCAGACTGTTAATGCAAATTTTTTCCTGTTTTTTGCGGTTAAGCCCACGCACGGATTACAATATCAGCCTTGCTATTAATAGTTGAAATCCCTACTATCTCTATACATAAAGAAATTATAAATTTAGCCACTTATAGGCAAGATCACATTAACAAGGTAGATTGATGTTAAAACAGTGTATTTTTGGGTTGCTCCTTGCGGCCACCTCTTTTATTAGCTACGCAGAAGAAGCACCAAGCAGCGACAGCCAAAACACCGCCTACATAGTCGATAACCTGTACACCTTTATGCACTCAGGTCCAAGCAAAAACTACCGCATTTTAGGTTCAGTCGATGCAGGTACACAAATAGTGTTATTGTCGGGTGAAGATAATGGCTACTTTAAAATTCGTGATGATAAAGATCGTGAAGGTTGGGTAGAGTCAAAATTTGTTACTGAAAACGCAGGTATTCAACAACAGTTTCAAGCGCTGAATAACGACATGACGGTAATGCAAGAACAGCTTCGTCAAGCTGAAATTGAACTACCACAACTACAAGAGCAGAACAAATCACTAACAGAGCAAAACCTAGCGCTTAGCAAGCAAATTGAAGCACTTAAAAGTACCATTGAGTCTGAGCGTAACGCTAAGCAAACAGCCAGTGCCAAAGAGAAACGTCAGTTATTAACTTATGGCGGCGCAATTGCGTTCATCGGCTTACTACTTGGTATTATCCTAACCGTGGTGTTATCTCGTCGTAAACGTTACGACGGCTGGGCATAAACCTCCTCCTCATTTTGACAAAAATAAACCCTGCATTTTGCAGGGTTTATTTTTTAAACTTATCCACTTTTTACTCAAGAGCATTTTTGTCTAAGAGTATTAAACACTTCTTGCTTTAACACTAAAAACCCCTCTTTGTAACCTAAGATAAGCAATAACAATATCAAGCCTCCAGGCAATAGCACTGCAATAAGCAGAGGGCCTAAGATAAAGCTATAAAAGCAAATACCAGGTACGAATAATACATAACCAATTAAGCGTTTTAATTTATTCATAGTGCAACCATCCATTTAATTGAGCGCGCTCATTTTAATATTGAGCACGCTCAATTTACAACACCTTTGATTGAGTTTTTTTTAATTTCTGGTTAAATAGCATAAAAATTGGAGTGTTCAGTGACCAAAAAAGAGCAAACAAAACAACAGATACTTACAGCCTCATGGCAGCTTTTTTCAGAGCTCGGCTACCACCAGACCAGCACACGAGATATTGCAAGAGCAGCTAATGTCGCCAATGGCACAGTATTTAGTCACTTTGCGACTAAAGTTGAGATTCTTAAATACAGTTTTGAGAGTGAACTAGAAGATATTCTAAGCCGCGCTAAACACTCAGATTCGAGTACTACAGCGACAGATAGAATGTACCATTACGCTTGTTTTCTTTATGAGTTTTACCTTGCAAAAAAGGAGTTTAGCCGAGAGTTATTTAAAGAAATTATGTGGCAACAGAACGAGCTTGAACCGCAGCTTAAAGCATTCAAAAAGCGCCTGATCAATGACAATGAAGCAACCGCTTTAGATGCAGATATCATTATTGATATTTACTTTATGACGCTCATGGAAGGGCTTAATCAGGAAGACAGTTCTGTCGATTCGATGCTGGCAACACTCAAAGCAAAACTATCAAAAATTAACATCAATTAGGTTAGTTGTATAAACTGTAGCGCCGTTCGTTCAGTGCGACAGAAAGATAGGAAACCACTCGGTTTCCTTACGTTAAATATCGAATCTAAGGCCTGTGTCCTGTTTTATTTTTTCGATCACCATATAGGTGTGATGCGTACCCACTCCGGGAATATCTACTAAATCACCCAGTACTTGGCGATACTCATCCATATCTGAGACCCGTACTTTTAATAGGTAGTCATAGCCACCAGCGACCATGTCGCATTCAACCACTTGTGGAATATTCAATATATATTCGCGAAACACTTTAAATACTGATGTATTCGAGGTCACCAATGATACCTGTACATGTGCTAACAAGCTCTGGTTAAGTTTAGCTTCGCTAAGCTTTGCGTAATAGCCTTCGATGTAGCCTTCTTGCTCTAAACGTTTTACACGATCTAGACACGGGCTTGGGCTCAGATTTACCTGTTTTGCGAGGTTTACGTTCGATATTCTGCCATTTTTTTGCAGAGCGTCTAAAATTGCTAAATCGATGCGATCTAACATGCGTAATCTATTCGGACTGGTCATAACAGAATTTTATGCGGCTAAGTTAACGGTATGCCCTGTAAATTATCGTAAATCGAAAAATTTAACCAGCATATTCTGCTGGATTTTAATTAGAATGCACGAATTATATCAATGGTAAGAAATGCAATAAGTTCATTTCTAGACTCCACATACCAGAGGGTTACATATGCTATTTAATGGCGATTTGACAACTGAATGTCCAATTAGACAAAAGATCCGTGATTTCTACCGTATTGACGAAAATGCGGTTATTGATCATATTTTGCCTTTGGCTGAAGTAGGCGTGAAAGCGCGTAGCCGAGCGTGGGAACGTGCTCGTCAAATGGTTTTAAATATCCGTCGCGATCAGGATGGTCAAAGCGGTGTAGATGCATTACTAAATGAATTCTCACTTTCGAGTGAAGAAGGCGTTGTATTAATGTGTCTTGCAGAAGCACTATTACGTGTTCCAGATAAAGCAACGCAAGAGTCACTAATTCGTGACAAACTTGCTAAAGGTGACTGGAGCTCGCATTTAGGTAGCAGCGATTCTTTATTTGTAAACGCCTCTTCTTGGGGTCTGTTAGTAACCGGTAAAATGGTTAACTACAGCGACAAATCAAAAGAGCAGCAATTCGGTGTTCTTAAAAAAACAATTGGTCGTTTAGGTGAACCTGTTATTCGTAAATCTGTGAACTTCGCGATGAAGATCATGGGTAAGCAATTCGTTATGGGTCGTACTATCAACGAAGCGATTGAACGTGCAGCCGATAAAGAGCAAAAAGGCTACGTATACTCATACGATATGCTAGGTGAAGGCGCACGCACAATGAAAGATGCAGAGCGTTACTTCAACAGCTACATGACAGCTATTCACGCAATTGGTAAAGCAGCAAATGGCCGTGGTCCAATCAAGAGCCCTGGTATCTCAGTTAAAATTTCTGCGATTCACCCACGCTATGAGTTCACACATCGTGAACGTGTTATTGCTGAAATCGTACCTAAGTTAAAAGAACTTGCGCTTGCAGCGAAAAGCTACGATATCGGCTTTACTGTTGATGCTGAAGAAGCTGACCGCTTAGATATCTCTTTAGATGTTATTGAAGCGGTATTCAGTGATGACGATTTAGGTAACTGGAACGGCTTTGGTTTAGCCGTTCAAGCATACCAAAAACGCGCTATTTTTGTCGTTGAATGGGTTGCAGAACTAGCTCGTCGCGTTGGTCGTAAACTAATGGTTCGTCTTGTAAAAGGCGCATACTGGGATACAGAAATCAAAACCACTCAACAAGATGGTTTAGATCACTACCCGGTATTCACGCGTAAAGCGACCACAGACGTTTCTTACAAAGCCTGTGCTATCAAACTACTTGAAGCACGTGATGTATTGTACCCGCAATTTGCTACACACAACGCCTACACTGCAGCAACAATCTTAGAAGTTGCAAAAGGTGATAACGAAGGTTTTGAATTCCAACGCCTACACGGTATGGGTGAGTCGTTATTCGATCAAATCGTAAGCCAAGAAAAAATTCAATGTCGTGTTTACGCGCCTGTAGGTCAACATGAAGACTTACTTGCCTACTTAGTACGTCGCTTATTAGAAAACGGTGCTAACTCATCATTCGTAAATGCGATTGTTGATACCACTAAGCCTGTTGAATCACTGTTACCTGACCCTGTAGAAACACTGCAAGGTTTACGTAACAAGTACAACACGCAAATTAAGATGCCAATTGATTTATACGGTGAAGAACGTGCTAATTCAAAAGGCATGGACTTAACTGATATCAACGTAATCACACCATTTAAAGAAAACCTTGATACCTGGTTTGCTGAGCACCGCATTGAATTAAGCGATGTGCCAGAAGGCTCTCTTCCAGTGAAGAACCCTGCGAATCACAAAGAAATCATTGGGCATGTGAAGCTACAATCTTCTGACGAAATGACTGCACTTTTAGAAAATGCAGAAAAAGCATTTGAGTCATGGTCACAAACGCCAGTAAAAGAGCGCGCAAACTTATTACGCCGTGTTGCTGATATCTTAGAGCGTCACCACGATGAGTTAGTGGCACTATGTATCAAAGAAGCAGGTAAAGTAACTCAAGATGGTATCGATGAAGTTCGTGAAGCAGTGGATTTCTGCCGCTACTACGCTGCACGCGCAGAGGAACTTTCTGAAGATGAGCGTTTTGAAGCACGTGGTGTGATCTTATGTATCAGCCCATGGAACTTCCCACTTGCAATCTTCCTAGGTCAAGTTGCTGCGGCAATCGTGACAGGTAACACAGTTATTGCTAAACCTGCTGAGCAAACAAGCTTAATTGCACTTCGTACCATTGAACTTATGCTATCTGTTGGTTTACCTGAGCACGTTGTACAACCTGTTATTGCTCGTGGTAGCGAAGTAGGTAAAACCATCGTTCCTGATGAGCGTATTCAAGCTGTTATGTTCACAGGTTCTACAGAAACCGGTACTGTTATTTCGCAAACATTGGCTGCGCGTAATGATATTCAAGTACCGCTTATTGCTGAAACGGGTGGTCAAAACTGTATGATCGTTGATTCAACCGCTCTACCAGAGCAAGTTGTTGATGATGTGATCAGTTCAGGTTTCCAAAGTGCTGGTCAACGTTGTTCTGCACTACGTGTATTATTCTTACAAGAAGACGTTGCCGATGGCATCATTGAGATGCTCAAAGGCGCTTTAAAAGAACTTCACGTTGGCGACCCTTCATTACTTTCAACAGATATCGGCCCGGTTATCGACGAAAAAGCACTTAAAAACTTAAGTGACCACGTTGAATACTTAAAAGGCAATGCAACACTTCACTATGAGTGTGCTATTCCTGATAACAGTGAAAATGGTGCTTACTTCTTTGCGCCTCGTTTATACGAAATCAAAGATTTATCTGTACTTAAGCGCGAAGTATTTGGTCCTTGTGTACATATCATCCGCTTTAAAGGCACAGAGCTTGATAACGTGATTGACCAAATCAATGGCACGGGCTTTGGCTTAACGATGGGTGTGCATTCACGTATCGAAGAGCGCTGTGAGTACCTAGCGAAAATGTCACGTGCGGGTAACGTTTACATCAACCGTAATATGATCGGTGCGATTGTTGGCGTACAACCTTTCGGTGGCCGTGGTTTATCTGGTACTGGTCCTAAAGCGGGTGGCCCTAACTACCTACAACGTCTAGTGAAAGAAAAAGCATCACCAGATAACGTACAAATGACTAACCTAACACCTGATGAGTTAGATACTCACCACTATTCAGGTGCAGCTGAGCAAGTTGCTAAGCTAATGGATAACTCATTACGCGATGAGAAGATCTGGCGTGCGACACCACTAAATGACCGAGTTTCTGCTGTACGTCAATTACTTGCAAAAGTAGCGACTGTAGAAATTATTGACGAGCTTGCCGATGACTTAGCATTAACGCTAGCTGATGCACGTGCGCAACTTAACCGTCTTGAAAAACACATGCGTAAGCACACTGTGTTGCCTGGGCCAACGGGTGAGTCAAACACACTTCACTTAGAGCCTCGTGGTTGTGTGGTTTGTTATGCAGATAAGAGTACGTCATTTAACTTCTGGGCAATTTCGGTTATCACAGCACTTGCTGCTGGTAACACGGTAATCACGGTTGCTTCTGAGTTATTCTTTGACGAAGCGGTTGCATTCAGAGACAAGTTTATCTCTACAGGTATCGCTGAAGGTGTATTCCAAGTTGCTAAACCTAATCAGTTACAAGCTATCTTAGCGCACCCTCACCTTGCAGGTGCGGTTGTTGCAGCTCGTTCATCACGTTTAGGCTACTTTAGCCAGCAGCTAGCACAACGTAAAGGTGCAATCCTGCCAGTGATCAGCTCTGAGTACTACGACACGCTAATCAAGCGCTTACTGACTGAGAAAACAATCAGCGTTGATACAACCGCATCAGGTGGTAACACATCACTAATGACCTTGGTTGAAGACGACGAGTAAGTTGTATTGCAATAACTAAATGAGAAAGCCCTCGCTAGTCGAGGGCTTTTTGTTTACAGCCATAAAACCCCTCCTTTTTACTATTATTATTTACTGATACACGAACTTTCTGCTAATTTTATATTATTGTAGTCGTTTAGAAGTAAAGGTCTTGAAAACACTTCCTATCAATCAACTTAAGCCGGGCATGTTTGTACAGAGCGTGACAAAACAAACAGGCAAGATCCGTATAAAAAACCAAGGTTGGGTTAAAACACAGGGAAGTATAGACAAGCTGATCAAAGCTGGCATATTAGAAATTGCGATCGATCCAGACAAAACACTGACCTTAGACAGTGACAATAAAGTGGTTGAGCAGCAACACAATCCGCAACCAGTAGGAGACGCAGCCGCTTTCGATCCTTGGCACACTACTCACAGTGTGTCGGCAGAAATGACTAAAGCCAATAACTTATATAACGAAGCAAGATCATTACAAAGTAAAGCCTTTGACGATATTCGTAATGGCAACAAAATTGATATTGCCCCTTTTCAAGAGCTCGCGACTGGATTTATTGACTCGGTTTTTCGTAACCAAGATGCGCTTGCTTGTATCACCCGTATGCGTGACAAAGATACTTATCTACTTGAACATTCAATCAATGTTTCGATTTTAATTAGTATCTTTGCTAAACACTTAGGTATCGAAAAAACCATTATTGAGGAGCTTGCGACCGGTGCTTTACTGCACGATATTGGAAAAATAAATATTCCCGATGAAATACTCAATAAACCCGGAAAATTAACCGATGCCGAATACCAAACTATTCAAGACCATGCTCGTTTTAGTAAAGAAATTTTAGAACAAGCAGGCTTGAGCGGAATTGCTGTTGATATAGCAGGCTTCCATCACGAACGCTTAGACGGCAGTGGCTACCCATTTGGTAAAAGTGCTGAAGAGATTAGCTTGTACGTACGTATGGCTTCGATTGTTGATGTTTATGATGCATTAACCGCAGAGCGGGTCTATAAAGCTGGTATGGAGCCAATTAAGGCATTTAAGATACTTAAAGATGGCTGCCCCGATAGCTTTGACGGAGACCTAGTCACTAAGTTTATTCAGTGCATCGGTGTTCACCCAGTCGGCACCTTAGTGAAACTTGAAAGCCAAAAATTAGGTGTGGTCACTCACAGTAACCCTACTAGCCCTTTAAAACCTCAAGTTAAAGTGTTCTATAACGCTAAACATGCACGCTATACCGAAATACAGGATATAAACTTAGCAAATAGTCGCTGTCACGACAGTTTAGAAGCCGCCGTCAGGCCGACTGAGTTCAACATCGACCTGATCCGCTTTTTTAAGAACTCAATTTTACCTTAATCCCTTAAGCTCAGGACTGGCTATTCAGGCCAGTCTTGTAATGCTTTTAAGGTAAACTCATAGCCATCGTAACTTAATAAGCTCTGCTCTGGGGTAATTTCAATTACTGATAACACGCCGATGTTATCGCCTTCATATAACTCACGACCATTTAACTTAATCCAGCGCTTCGATGTTTCTGAAGCATAAATGTGAGCTTGATATTTTATGGTAGGAATAAGGCTTTGTAATGCATCTGGCAAAAGCTCAATAGGCTCTGCATAAGACGTGTTTTTAGTGCTACGGGTAATATCAACACTATGTTTGTTATCAACATCTTCAACCGCTTTAGCAAAGGCATCTTTCAATGTATCTGGCACATCTCTTAATTCATCATTTGTTGATGGTTGAGAAGCTGGTTGACTTGGCTGACCATCAAGCGGCTTGCCTAGCACCTTATATTTACTTAAATCAATGCCATTACTGCTCATTTGCTGCGGATTGATTTGCTGCATTGGCTGCGAAAACTGTGGCTGTGACTGATACACGGGCTGATTTTGATACATTGCTTGCTGCTGGTACTGAGGCTGAACTTGATAACCTTGATTAGCATACACTGGGGCTGAATTGACAGGTACTTGCACCCACTGATATTGCTGACCTTGCACCGGAGTCTGCTGCATCATTTGTTGCGGTACAGATTGTTGCACTTGCCCTTGTGGCATGGCAGCTGATTGCCCTGAGTTATTGGCCACTTGCGGGGTTTGGCTTTGTGCTACTTGCTGTTGCATCGTTGGTTGTTGTGTTTCAGGGTTTGCCTCAACTTCAGTCGCAACGCTTTCTGCGGCTTCATTACTGTTATTAACAACCTTTGGCTGCTCAGCAACTTTAGTTTGCTGTAACCATTTACCAATCGAAAAACCTGCCATAAGGGTTAATATCGCCGCCAGTAATAGGCCAAATGAAAAGGCCAAACGGCGATAGCGCGTTAATTCTTGCTGTTGTTTGAGCGCAAGAGCGGCTTGGTCATGATCTACAGCAGTTTGTGCATGCTGATCAGACTGTTTAATTGCATCTAATAATAAGGACATAAATGAACACTCGTTATATTAGGTAGGATAAACCAATACCCATTCCTAATACGGCTAAAAATGAAACTGGGTAAAGCCAAACATAACTCGGCTCTTTATTTGTTACTGTTGCAACAGGGGTACTGGTTGGAGGAAGAGCCTCAGCAGCAGAGAGCATTACAAGCTCACTGTCGATACTTAGCTTTTGCTGTGAAAATGCACCAACGAGGCACCGCTCACACAACAAATTGATTAATCTCGGCACCCCTTGAGTAACCTGATAAATCGCTTTTAACGCATCCCCTGAGAACAAGGCTTGCTCTGTCCCCGCTTTAAATAAACGATGCTTAACATAGGCAAACACCTGCCCTTCAGTAAGTGGCAATAAGTGATAACGAGCCGTAATGCGCTGGGCAAGCTGCCTTAATTCAGTGCGTTTTAATAACTCTTGCAGTTCAGGTTGCCCTACTAACACAATTTGCAGTAGCTTTTTATGATCTGTTTCGATATTGGTTAACAGGCGCAATTGCTCTAGCACATCAGGAGCGAGTAATTGAGCTTCATCAATAATTAAAATGGTATGACCGCCCGCTTGATTATTTGCCTCAAGGTGCTTTTTAATCACATCAGTAAGTGTCTTCAGAGTCGCATTCGCGCTGTCATACTCAATCTTTAATTCGTCACAAATACTGGCAAGCAGCTCAAGCTGTGACAAAGCTGGGTTATGAATTTGTGCCACTTGCGTGTTTTCAGGTAACTGCTCTTGCAGGCTTCTTGTTAGTGTTGTTTTACCTGTACCCACTTCGCCTGTTAATAATACGAAGCCTCCCGCTTCACCTAATCCATAGGTAAGGTGCGCTAATGCCTCTTTGTGGCGCTCACTAAGAAATAAATACTCAGGATTTGGGGCAATCGAAAAGGGTTTTTCTGACAAGCCAAAATAGCTTAAATACACCGTGTTATTCCTTGCGTCTAAAATCACGGTCTATAATGGCAAAAAACATCGCTACTTAAAACCTTGTTTACATTTTATTGGTTAAATAACGTAAAATAGCGAAAAGGTAAAATTATAGGTGTTTTATGCAGGTTTATTTAGTCGGTGGCGCAGTCAGAGACGCCCTACTTGGTCGTGACGTTAAAGAACGCGACTATGTGGTAGTTGGTGCCACGCCAGAACAACTGATCAGCCAAGGTTATCAACAAGTTGGTAAAGATTTTCCGGTATTTTTACACCCACAAAGTAAAGAAGAATATGCGCTGGCGCGCACCGAGCGAAAACAAGGTCAAGGTTACACTGGCTTCATTTGTGATTTCGCGCCGGATGTCACATTAGAGCAAGACTTAGTTCGTCGAGATCTCACCGTAAACGCCATAGCACAAGCCCAAGATGGCAGCTTAGTTGACCCATTCTCTGGCCAGCAGGATCTTGAAAATCGTGTCTTACGCCATGTCTCAGATGCCTTTAGTGAAGACCCTCTACGCATATTGCGAGTAGCCCGCTTTGCTGCTCGTTATCATTACCTAGGTTTTACTATTGCGCCAGAAACCCAGTCACTATTGACCGAGATGGTTAAAGCCGGTGAACTGAACACGCTAACTGCTGAACGCGTTTGGTTAGAATGCGAAAAATCCCTCAGTGATGGCGCATTTAGCGAGTTTCTGAATGTACTTGCCAGCATCCATGGTCTGTATGTAATTAGCCCTGAGCTTGAAAGTAAATGGTGTGATGAGCTTTACCGTACCTTACAAGCTCGCTTTGCCTATGCGAATGAACAACAAATTAGTGACACTGCGTTATTATTCAGCCAAGTTACCTTAGCGCTTTCAAGCAATGAGATAAAAGCGATAGCTAGCAACATACGCTTACCTAATGAAGTGCGCGATTTAGCGCTGTTTAGCCAAACTCATCAAACAAGTTTAAGTGCAGAAAAGCCGACTAGCGAGACCGTTTTTGCTTGCTTTAATCAACTTGATTTATGGCGTCGCCCTGAACGTTTTGAGCAAGTACTCAAAACATTAGAAGTTAGTCACCAACAGCCTGTAGTTTGTTATGACTCTCTCAAAAACGCAGCCACCCAAGCACGAGCTGTTAACCCGCAACAGTTTATTGCGCAAGGTATTAAAGGCGCAGAAATAAAAACCGCGCTTGAGCAAGCGCGGTTAAAGATTATTAAAGGTTACTTTTCGTAGCGCACTAAACGCAAATAAACATCGGACGTTTTTGCGTGAAGACTGTTGATGCCTTTATCAAATTGATACACCCAAGCTAGATCAGTGCGACTGATCCCTGAAGTGCTACTCCAGTAGTTTTGCAGCTTAGTCGATAAAAATGCGTTTTCGTTAATGCTAGGCTGCACACAACTATGCTCTAAAATACTGGCTAACTCTTTAACATTTGGCACATGCCAATCGCTGTAATCAGCAAAGGTTGCATTTTCAGCCCCGCGTAAAGCTTCGCCCCAAGTAAGCTGCTGACTATTACCTTCACACGTATCCGTTTCAGCGTTGTAGCTTTGACCAAACGTACAACGTTGCCACATTAGACCTGTTTCGCTGTCGCTCACTGTGCCATCTTCGTTAATAACAAAGCGGCTATCAGGAGTCGTTTCATTGACAGCGCTATAACATACTTGCGCAGCGGCATAACCCGATTGAAGAGCAATAACTGTAAGTGCTGTAATTAATGGTAACTTTCGCATATTACTCTCCTGGCGTTCTAACTAAGCGCACAAAGGCGGTGTTACTTTTCGGATAGGCTAAATCATTAGCACTACTCATATCGATAATATAAGCTTGCGATAAACTTGTACCGTCTGCCGCGGTTTGCGAAGTCCAATAAGGCATAAATGAACTGCTACCAGTGCTTAACTGAGTATCACTTGGTTGATTTGGGAAGAAGTCACTGTTAAGTAACGTAGACTCACCTTGCTTGGCATAATCTAATAACCCTAATAATTCCGTGTAAGTTGGCACACGCCAGTTTGTACCACCGCAAAAGTCGCTGCTGTTCACATCATTAATGTAAGTTTGTAGGCCACAGTCACTGGTGCTTGGACAGGTAGAGCCCGCAGCCCCTTGTATACTACCCGTTTGCACACCGCTTGAACCATTTAAATACCAAGTATAATGATTTGATGCTGCACGCTCGGAGGTTGCCGGTGGCAATGTTGAACTTGCTTCTTTTACTTCCCAAATAAGCCCAGTTACATTATCGCGTACGCAACTAAAGCTAGTCGCATCATCTGGAAGTTCGTCAGCAAACTCATTCATCTTAGTAAAATCAAATGCCAAATCACCTAGGCCGACTTTATCGAGCTGATTTGCGACGCTGTCACGACCTATATCTGCGTCTTGGCTTGGGAAGTCTTCGCTGTCACAGTTAATTTTTTGCGAATTGTTGTAGCAATCACTCATCCCGGTATCGTTAATTAACCCCAGTGGTTTTGGGCTAATATCAATAATCACTGTATCTGTGTCGCTACGCGATTTACTGTCTGTCACGGTAACTTCAAAACTAAGCTCTGAATCGGTATCAACATCAGGGGCTACAAACGTCGTGATACATTGGTTCTGGTTTGCCAAGGTCACGGTTTCGCCTGTTAATTGCTGCCAAAAACATGATTTTGTTGCCGTCACAATTTCACTATTGCTGGCATCAAGGGTTACGGTATCAAACTCGATAACCTGCTGATCAACACCTGCATCAGCAATAATTACCTCAACCGTTTTGTTTAAGGTGAACGACGCCTCTGTACTTGCTGAGCCACCTTCATCATCCGTTACAGTTAAACGCCATGTCATCGCTGTATTTGATTCAAGTAGTGGGTGAGTAAAGCTAATGGTTTGGTTGTTGTAGTTGTCAGCCGTTAAATCAGGGCCATCAAGTTGAGTCCATAAATAACTGTCAACTGTACCGTTTTCATCTATATCAGCAGATTCTTCGCCACTTAATGTGATCACATCATTATATTTTGACGGTAACTCTTCTGGCGCAGTTTGGGTGATCACTGCAACTGGCAGTTGATTATTCGAGGTAATAAAAATACTGACCTGATCGGAAACAAGTTGCCCATCGTCGGTTTGGTAATTTACTTTTAAAACAAGTTCTGAGTTAAGTTTAATATCAGGAGCTGTAATGGTTTGTTCAGCACCTTCGGCAGGAAAACCTTCTACTGCGGGGCCACTGACACGCTCCCAGGTAAAGGTACCATCTGCAGGAGAGCCTTTAGCTGAGACAGTAAATTCACTTTTTTCAATAATTTGTTGATCTGAACCAGCATTAACTGTCGCTGCGATTGTATTCGAATCACTCGAACCGCCACCACCACAAGCTGTTAATGTTGTTAATGCTATTAGGCTAAGAGGCACTAATCTCATGAATACCACCTTAAAATACAAAGCCGGCAATAACCGGCTGCCAAATAAACTAACAACTAGCAATTAAAATGCCAAACTTGGGGTTATAAATAACTTTCTTGGTGGATACGTACGAAGAGCTTGGTGCCTATTTTACTGTAATCAACTTTGTATTCTCTGCCATCTAGGGCTTGGATAAACAACAAACGTTTTTCTTCTGCAAATACATCTGGGCTTGATACATACACCATTTCTAAATAACGCTCTTTAGCCTCGCGACGATTTTTTGGCAGGTCTTCTTTAAACGGCTCTAAACCATTTTGAGTAACTTTAATGCGCGGATGGTTCTCACCATTCACAACCACTAAATCGAGTTTCTTATCTTTATGTATAATTGTGTTTCGACCGCTTTTAATAAAAGAACGTTCTTGACTCATAGTCTTTTCCTACTACATAACTGCCGCCTATAGCTTACTTTTCTGTAAGCGAGTCTCTAAAAACTCTTTAGGGTTCAGTTTCCAACGATTCAAATCAGCACTGAATTGCCAAATATCAACATCAAGAACATTGGCAGGTAATAGTAAATCGTATCCTGTCAACTGCCTTAAATGTTGCGTACGATTGGCAAACATGGCAATCAATCCTTTATAAATCTGACCACTAGGGGCCGTGTAGTCCGTCTCTTCTATTAACCATTCTGATGGGCAATCACCATTTTTGCAATACTTTTGAATGACTTGCATAAATAAATGACGTTGCTCTATAAGTAATCGTCCGGCAATTCTTGGGTGAATCTGTGTTAAAAATTCATCTATGTTATTGAGTTTAATACCAACTGCATTTAACTCAAGGTATTCTAAGCCCTGTTCCACTTTTGGTATACCACTATGATGAAAATTAGCACGATTTAACTGCCAATTCCCAATCTTATGATGATAAATAAGCAAATTCTGAGTAAAAGTTAAGCTAAAGTATGGTTCTTGAGTTTTTAAAAAGCCAATAAAAATTGCCGCTATGCAGGTTGTGGCTAAAAAAATCTCAACAATGCTAATTTCACCGGGTCTCAATAAGTTAACCAGCATAATAATGATTAACCCAATTCCGCCAACAATTAAAAACTCACTGCCATGGCGAGATGATTGAGCACGCACTTTTAGTGCAGGAAGATTTTTATCCATAAACAGAGAAGTAAAAAATAAACATCACAATTGTGACCAATATTATTTTTCTGAGCGTTAAACAATAATTACACTTTGGTGCTTTACTCATTCTAAACCTTTCTTAATTTGTCACAATAAAGGAACAAATTAGCATAACTTTTCACTTTTACGCTAAATGCACAAATTTATGAGATACCTGACATACGTGGCACGTACTAATTTTGTACACTACACTCAACTAAATTTCTGGTAACACGACGATGTACTCTACACAATCTGGTAAGGCACTATTCCCTTTTATTATTACCCTTTTTCTAGGGTTATGCATTTACTTATACCTTCCTTCGAGCCAAGGTGAGCAGAGCAACTTCTCAGGCGCTGCAACTCAAGTAACAGCTCACACTGTCACATCTGAAGAAAATGCTGTGCTCATAGAAGCAATAGGTAGCGCTCGTGCTAACCAAGCGATCTATATTCGCAGTGCGCAAAACGATTATGTTACAGATATATTTTTCAATGATGGCGACTTAGTCAGTAAAGGTCAAAAACTGGTTCAGTTACAGTCTCAAGAAGAAGAATTAGCAGTTAAAGAGCTAAGCATTAATTTACGCGAAGAGCGCCGTCAACTTGATCGTCTCACTGAGCTATCACGCTCACAATCAACGGCTAAATCTTTACTAGAAGAGCAGCTTTCACGTGTTGATGCAACCGAGGCGCAGCTTGAGAGCGCCAAAACCAAGCTGGCAGAAATGACAATTAAAGCACCGTTTTCTGGCTTACTTGGCAAGCGCGAGATTTCAATTGGTACTTATGTTAGCAATACTACAAACATCACCACCCTTGATGATATCAGTATCATTAAAGTCGACTTTAAAGTGCCAGAAAAATACCTAGCGCAGTTACAACTGGGTATGAAAGTGATGACGCAAAATGATGCTTACCCAGAAAAAACCTTCAACGGTAAAGTGACCCACATTAGCTCGCGTATCGATTCAGTCACTCGTAGCGTTGAAGTGACAGCAAGCTTTATCAATGAAAAAGGCCTATTACGCCCAGGCATGCTGTTAAATACAGCATTAGAGTTAAGCTCAAACCAAGCGCTAATGGTACCAGAGAAAGCCGTCATTCCTCAGCAAGACAAACACTACGTGTTCCAAATTGAAGATGGCGTTGCTAACAAAGTCGAAGTACATGTAGCGGGTCGTCACAATGGCTGGGTAGCTATTGATAAAGGCCTTGAAAATGGTCAGCAAGTCGTGACTGAAGGCATCATTAAGATCCGTACTGGCAGCAAAGTAAGTATCAAGGGCTAAACCATGAAAATTACTGATACTAGCGTTAAACGCCCGGTCTTTGCGATCGTAATAAACCTGTTGTTACTTACCTTTGGTTTGGTGGCATTTTCTATGCTACCACTGCGCGAATACCCAGATATTGAAACACCGATTGTTAGTGTGAGCACTGATTACACCGGCGCCAGCGCAGAGATCATTGAAACTAAAATCACCCAAGTACTCGAAAACCGCATTTCGGGTATCGAAGGCATTAAAAGTATTAACTCGTCGAGCCGAAATGGCCGCTCAAACATCACCATTGAGTTTAATATCAGCCGCGATATCGATGCCGCATCAAACGATGTACGCGAACGTGTAGCCCGAGCCCTTGATAGCTTACCTGAGCAAGTTCGCCCACCAGAGGTCTCTAAATCAAACAGTGATGAAAGCCCAATTGCCTGGTTCGTACTAAACAGTACTACCATGGATTCATTACAGTTATCTGATTACGCACAGCGCTTTATTGTTGACCGATTAGCCGTTGTTGATGGTGTTTCTAACGTACGCGTGGGTGGCGAGCGTAAATACGCCATGAAAATCTGGTTAAACCGTAAAGCGATGGCAGCACGCGGTATTACCAGTAGCGATATTGAAAACACCTTACGCACTGAAAACGTTGAATTACCCGCCGGTGAAATCGAATCTATCGACCGTGATTTTACAGTACGTACCGCGCGTAGTTATAAAGATCAGCGAGATTTTAGAAACTTAGTGATCAAACGTGGTGATGATGGCTATTTAGTACGTTTAGGTGAAGTGGCTGATGTTCACCTAGAAGCTGCTGACGACGAAAGCTTATTCCGTGGTAATGGCCGTAATATGATTGGTTTGGGTATCGTCAAGCAAGCCAAAGCCAATACCCTAACCGTGGTTGATAATGCCCGCGCAGAGCTTGAAAAAATTAAGCGTAACCTGCCAGAAGGTACCACCATTCAAGACAGCTATGACTCATCTATTTTCATCAAAGAGTCTATTGATGAAGTATATAGAACCCTTGGGATTTCAATGGCGCTGGTTGTATTGGTTATTTACCTATTCTTAGGCAATATTCGCGCAACCCTAGTGCCTGCTGTAACCGTACCAGTGGCGTTAGTGGGTAGCTTTATGTTCTTGCTCGCTATGGGTTACTCAATCAACTTGTTAACTCTTCTGGCACTCGTGCTTGCTATCGGTTTGGTAGTGGATGATGCGATTGTAATGCTTGAGAATATTCACCGCCGTATAGAGCTGGGTGAACCACCACTGCTTGCTGCATTTCGTGGTGCCCGTGAAGTTGGCTTTGCGATTATTGCCACCACCCTCGTACTGATTGCGGTGTTCGTGCCACTAGTGTTTATGGATGGCCGTATTGGTGCCCTATTCACAGAATTTGCGATGGCAGTAAGCGCCGCAGTGTTCTTCTCTAGTATTACGGCATTAACACTTTCTCCAGCGCTTTGCTCTAAAGTATTGAAAGCTTCAGAAAAAGAAAGCAAGTTTAGCCAGTGGATGGATAGAACCTTTAACAAAATCGAAAACGCCTATCGTAACTCGCTGGCTTCAAATATGAGCCGTAAATGGAGCTTGCTACTGACTATGATTTTGGCTGGTGTTGCCAGCTTTATGCTGTTTCAAAAAGTGCCTTCAGAGCTTACGCCAAAAGAAGACCGCGGTACTTTCTTTATCATGATGAGTGGTCCTGAGGGCGCAAGTTATGAAAATAACGCTGCAAACATGGCAAAAATTGAAGAACGTTTAATGCCTTACTCTGAATCTGGTGAATTAAGCCGAGTGCTTGTTCGTGTACCTGGCTGGGGCGGCCAAGGTGGTGTTGCTATCATTGGTATGGCCGACTGGGATAAGCGTAAGCGCTCAACATGGGAAGTAATGGACGAAATCAGCGGCAAAATGACTGAAGTGACCGATGTGCGTGCATTTGCAATTATGCGCCGTGGTATTGGTGGCGGTGGTTCATCTCGCCCGATTGAATTTGTACTGCAAGGTAACGATTACGACCAACTAGCCGATTGGCGAGACCGTATTATTAAGCGCGCTGAGAAAAACCCAGGCATGGTAAGAATCGATCAT
This sequence comes from Pseudoalteromonas sp. S2721, assembly GCF_005887425.1. Classification (NCBI taxonomy): domain Bacteria; kingdom Pseudomonadati; phylum Pseudomonadota; class Gammaproteobacteria; order Alteromonadales; family Pseudoalteromonadaceae; genus Pseudoalteromonas; species Pseudoalteromonas sp. S2721. Next base: position 66,919 of record NZ_PNCZ01000041.1, on the reverse strand, counting down.
GATTACAAAGAAACGTTCCCGCAGTTTTTAATCAACATTGATAAAAACAAAGCCGCTGATTTAGGGGTTTCTGTATCGGATGTGGGCCGCACACTCGAAACCATGTTAGGCCAACGCCGCGTAACGACCTTTATCGACCGCGGTGAAGAATACGATGTGATTTTAAAAGGCACCAAAGAAGACTTTGCTAATCCGACTGATATCTCAAATATCTATTTAAAATCACGCAGTGGCGAATTAGTACCGCTTGATAGCTTAATTAGCTTAAAAGAAGAAGCCACTGCATCGCGTTTAAACCGTTATAACCGTATGCGCGCAATTACGTTAAGTGCGAACTTAGCAGATGGTTATACCCTAGAAGAAGCGCTTAACTTCTTAAATCAAGTTGCAGCAGAAGAAAACGACATCGACGGTGCAATCGACTACAAGGGTGAATCGCAGCTGTTCTATGAAGGCGCATCGGCAATGACCTATGTATTCATACTGGCATTGACAGTCACCTTTTTGGTACTTGCTGCCCAGTTTGAAAGCTTTATTCACCCATTTGTGATCATGCTTACTGTGCCACTTGGTTTAGTGGGAGCATTATTTGGTTTGTGGTACACCGGACTTACTCTTAATATTTACAGCCAAATTGGTATTGTAATGCTGATAGGTTTAAGTGCGAAAAACGGTATCTTGATTGTTGAGTTCGCCAACCAACTGCGCGATAAAGGCGTTGAGTTTAACGAAGCGATTAGCCAAGCTGCTACGCAGCGTTTACGCCCAATTATTATGACCTCATTGACCACAGTAATGAGCTCGGTACCGCTAGTTCTTGCAAGTGGCCCAGGTGCAGAAAGCCGCATGGTAATTGGTGTGGTGGTGTTTACTGGTGTTATTGTTGCAACCTTACTTACCTTATTCGTGGTACCTGCAGCATACAGTGCACTTGCTCGAAATACTCAGTCGCCTGAGTACTTACAAAGCAAGTTAGAACAACAAGCAAAAGACAAGCCGTTAGAAGAAATTTAAAACGCACTTTATTGATACAAAACGCCGTCTTTACGGCGTTTTGTTTTTTCGGCTATAGTCAGCAAAACGATAAGGGAGTTTAATATGGATAACAACATACAAATTGCCACTTTTGGCGGCGGCTGCTTTTGGTGTATTGATGCCGCATTTAGACGTGTGAAAGGCGTGCTTAATGTCAGCTCTGGCTATGCAGGCGGTGAGATTGAAAACCCTAGTTATCAGCAAATTTGTACTGGCTTAACGGGTCACGCTGAGGTGGTTCAGCTCGATTTTGACAGTAGTATCGTGAGCTATAACACCCTGCTTGAAATGTTCTTCACTTTACACGATGCCACACAATTAAACCGCCAAGGTAATGATGTCGGCACTCAGTATCGCAGTGTTATTTATTATCATAATGAACAGCAAAAAGCAGAATCTCAAGCCATGATTGATGCTTTACAAAAGCAAATTCGTGAGCCGATTGTCACCGAGCTGAGTCCGCTTACAAACTTTTACCCTGCAGAGCAGTACCATCAAGACTATTACAATGAAAACCCAAATCAAGGTTATTGCAGTATTCTTATTGCCCCAAAGCTTGCAAAGTTCGAACAGTATTACGCAGCTAAACTTAAATGAAAAAAGCCCGCTAAGTAGGTAGCGAGCTTTTAAACGCAGAACTAATAATTTTCCTTATTATTAGAACTGATAACGGGCACCTACAAACAAGCGACGCTCGGCCGTGTTGTAATAATAAAATTCGTCGTTGATGTAATCTCCATCTAGGTCTGTACCATAGGCATCAACGGCGTTGTACTCTTTATCGAATAGGTTTTCTACACGAAGTGACACTGTTAAGTTGTCAGTCGCTTGGTAGTGACCAACTAAATTCCATAACGTATACGATGGTAAGTGCGTTAACTTGCCATCACGATCACCACGGTATTGCATATCGATACCAGCATCAAAATCACCCCATGCTTTGTTTAATGACCAATTTACACTGTGATTTGACACATAGGTTAGTGACTGACCTGTCTCAGTATCTTCAGCTGAAAGGTAGGTAAAGTTAAAGCTGTGATCAAAGCCAAACACTTGGTTTTTAAAGCTAAATTCAACACCTTCATGGCGAGCTTCGTTTATATTAGTTGGGATCCACTGCCCTGATGCATTTGGTGCCCAAGCGATTTTGTTGTCGATTTCGCTGCGGAAAATCGCAATATCAAGGCTGATATCATTCACATTGAGTGATAAGCCAAGCTCTTGGTTATCTGATGTTTCAGGGTTTAACTCTGGGTTACCTGAGCCCGGGTAATATAGGTCATTAAATGTTGGAGATTTAAAACCTGTGCTTTGACTTACGCGGAATGTAGCGATGTCATTTAAGTGATAGCCAACAGCTGCAGTGTAAGTTGTTTCATCACCAAACTGCTGATCATCATCTTGGCGAACGGTTAGGTTTGCCAGCACGTGTTCATCGTCATAATAAGCGCCAACAAACGCAGCGAATACTTCACGGCTGTCTTTTAAATAAGTACCTGAGTTAGTGTTCACTTCATCTTTATACCAATTCAGACCGCCACTAAGAGTCAGTGCTTGATTGAAAAAGTATTGGCCATTGTAATCAATTTGCTCACGCTCAGTTTCAAACTTATCAACCACCGTTGCACCCGTGTAATCAATGCGTGAGTCATCTGAGCTATCACTTGATATGGCAATATCAATGGCATGACTGTGTTTTTCGAAAGCCTTTTTCCAACCTAGTGAAGCTTGGTAATTTTCGAACTCGCCTTTTTCTACAGTGCTGTCTGCAGGGCTATAAGCACTATCGTATTTTGCTTCGCCTTCTGAGTATTGTGCTTGCGCTAAAAACTCACCTAACTGCTCATTTTGATAACCAAGATTAAAGCCAAGGTTTTTGTTCTCGTAGCCGTCTTCATCTGGCGCTAAGCCTTGCAGAACATCAAAACCATCTGTTTTTTCATAACCGGCATTAACGGCAACATCAACACCTGCAAACTGACCACCTGTCGCTACTTGGTACTCTTGGTAAGAGTCTGAGCCAAAAGTAACATCTAAGGTCGTGTTTTGTGCTTTACGGGTAATGATATTAATCACACCAGCTAGCGCATCAGAACCATATACAGCTGCACGTGAGCCTTTAATTACTTCAACACGCTCAATACTGTTTAAAGGAATATTGCTAATACTTTTATAGCCAAGTGTTGCAGAGCCTGTGCGTACACCATCAATTAAAATAAGTGTATGACGAGAACTTGCACCACGTAATGACACACCAGAGCTTTGCCCAAAACCACCATTGGCATTAATTTGAAAGCCTGCTTGAGTGGCTAGTAAGCTTGGTAAGTCACGAACATAGCTTGCTTCAATATCAGCGCGGTCGATGACAGTAACACTGGCTAATACATCATTAATTGATTGTTCGAATTTATTGGCAGAAACTGTGATGTGCTCGATTGATTGCTCGTCAGCAGATACAGAAAAAGACAACGCAGCAGCAACCGCTACGCCTAACGCAGATTTATTTAGCATGATATCCCCTAGCCTGTGCCCACCGCACACGCGAATAGTAAGTTACTTCAAGGCCGGTCTCCGGACTCTGTACATGCATGGCATCTACATTACCGTTGCGGGGGCAGTGTTGGCATTGTTTTCTCCCTGAAAACGCACCAACTTCCCGATTATCTTGCGACTATTTCACCCTTTGAAATAAAACGTATCTGAAGATACAGCAAGCACCTCGAAAATAGGCCGTTATTGTGATGATTTTGGGGAGGAAAGTCAATGGACGGCTATACTTCTAAACCAAAGTTTTAAGTCTAAAGCTTCAAGCTGCAAGTTAAGTGCTAAGGTGTAAGCCTAAAGTAAAAAAGCCAATCAGCATGGCTGATTGGCTTTTGAATCTCATTTATAAAATTAGAGAAAAATACTCAATATTAATCACAGTAATTCTCAACAACTTTATAGTTTGAGCTTTCAACTTTTTCATAAGTACCTTCATTCGAAAGTACAATTTCAAACAGTTTTACACCGCACGTTTCTTTCCCATTAGGCAACTCAACGTAATCATATAAAGCCTCATAGTTAGCATCTTCTTTTGGCATGAAAGTTATTATTTTTCTACACCAAGAGTACAGCACACCACCTGAATCGTTCTGACCTGGAGAAAAGCCGGTAATTCCAACCCCATTAAATTGAAATGAAAATTGCTTTTCTGCAGGAATATAAACTTCATTTTGATGCGAGTCACCAAGCTCTGTATCATAAGCTGGCATGTTTAAACGGCTGAGACTTCTTACGAGGTTTGCTTTAACACCAAGAGTGGCTATGTGATTATTTGACCCTACTTTTTTAGCAATACACTCACTTTTTTCAGGTACATTGATAAAATTATTATTGCTAGGAACAGACGCTAAACGAAGTTTGGCGCTGGGCCCATCAACCATTGGCTGCGAGTACTTATTTGATGCACATCCAGATAAAATAACAGCCCCTGCCAACACTAAAACTTTTTTCAATACATTCTCCTTAGTGAAATGAAAAGCCAGCATTCTAATTTAGAAACAAAAAAAACCAAGGCTTTTAAATAAAAGTCTTGGTTTAGTCATCATTTTACCCACAAACTTGGTATTTGTTGATAAAAATAAGTACTGTGTGGACCTGTGTATTTTCTGTTTATTACGATCTATTGTTTTGTTTTTTACTGACATAAATATCCTCTAGCTGAAAATAGCTAGAAGATATCTTTTCTCTGTAATCTAATATTCGTCTCAAAATACGCTCCTTGTAAAGTTCAGAAACTTGCAGGCTTATAGCTTAAAACTTAAAGCTATATATTAATCGCGGAAGTTTTTGAACTGGAATGGTTGACCTAAATCAGCAGTACGAACAACTTGCATTGCTTCTTGTAAATCATCACGTTTTTTACCAGTTACACGTAATTCTTCACCTTGAATAGCAGCTTGTACTTTAATTTTTGAATCTTTGATTAACTTAACGATTTTCTTCGCTACGTCTTTTTCGATACCTTGCTTAAGAGCAACGTCACGCATTACGTATTTACCGCTACGCGATTCATCTTTAAGCTCAAGGCTAGATACATCTAAGCCACGCTTTGAAATTTTCGCAGCAAGAATGTCAAAAAGTTGCATTACTTGTTGCGGTGCTTCTGCTTTTAACTTGATTACTTTATCACTTAGTTCGATTGATGCATCAACACCACGAAAATCAAAGCGTGTCTCTAGTTCACGCTTTGCATTATCTACTGCATTCTGCGCTTCGTTCATTTCTACTTCAGAAACAATATCAAATGAAGGCATGGGGTTCTCCTAACATAGTCTTTTTTAAATTCATTTATGGTTGGCAATTATAACGCTTATTTGTCGATTCTTTCTATTTTTATCCGGCTTGTTCAGGTGCGATGCAAAAATTGTTTGATATACTGGCCATTCAATTTCGGCATTTTTAGGGTTTATTGTGACAAGGCGTGTTTACCAAGTTATCTTTTTAGCCAGCATTATTGGCTTTACGATTTTGTTTGCCAAAGAAATTAAAGGGGTGAGTAACCTCTTCCCACACGTAGATAAAGTGGCGCATTTTGGTATTTTCTTTGTACTGGCTTTGGTGATGGATAAAGCCTTTAAATTACCACTTATGGTGCAAATTTTACTGTTAGCCGGATATGGTGCGGCCATTGAGTTTATGCAAGATATGCTGCCTTACCGTCAAGCCTCGGTTGGTGACTTTATCGCTGACTTTATTGGTGCCATCAGCTATTTTGCTATAAAACTTGGTTTTCATTTAGGTAGAAAGCAACGTAATGGCTAATGTTTTAATTGTTGGCGATGGTGCGATTGGCTTATTGTTTAGCCATTTTTTATCTGCACAACATGACATCACATTACTGACCCGTAAGCCGACCCTGACCACACGTTTTTATCAAGCAAGCAATGGTAAATCACACCCTATCAAAGCCCATCTCATTAATCACAAAGAGCTTGGTCGATCAGCGCCCTTTGATTTGGTGTTAATAACAGTAAAAGCATTTCAAGTTCAAGCGGCCTTTAAGCAAATAAAACCTTATCTCAGTAGAACATGCCAAATCGTTATTTCTCATAATGGCATGGGTAATGTTGATGAACTTAATGCCCAGCTTTTGAATACGCAAGGATTAGCGTTTTTAACCACGCGTTTAGCTGGTTTTAAAACAACGCCTTATAGCGTAAACCATACAGGTAATGGTGAAAGTGTGCTAGGCGCATGTAATGCAACTGCAAGCGAAAGGCTCAACGAGCTTGAGCAGCAGTTTAGTTACTTGCCGCATTTTTCTGTGAGCGATGATATTCACTCATTGCGATGGCAAAAACTGTTAGTGAATATTGCCATTAACCCGTTAACAGCAATTCATAACGTAAAAAATGGCCAGCTACGTGCACCGCAATTTAACACGCGCATAATCAATTTACTTAGTGAAGCGTGCCTAGTCGCCAATAAACAAGGAGTTAAAGTAAAACTCAGCGAGGCGCTGGATCAAGCCTACTCTGTGATGACAGCCACCGCTGAAAACTTTTCTTCTATGCAACAAGACATCAGCCATAATCGAGAATCTGAAATTGATGCAATTTGTGGTTATGTGTGCGAGCAAGGCGCTAAGTTAGGAATAAAAACCCCCTATAATCAAGCAATGCTCAGCATGATAAAAATAAAAAGTTAAGCTACAAGGGGAAAGTTCTCGTAATGATTTCAGGTATTAAAAAAGCGCGAACATTTCGCGCTTTTATCAGTATCTTTTACGGACGATACACTTTTACGTTGCTAAAGCCTTCTTCGTGCAAGATCAGCGCTTGTAGCTGACTCATCACACCTTTAGCACAATATAAGTAATATTCTTTATCTTTTGGTAAGTCACCAAATTTAGTTGCTAAGCGGAAGAAAGGTAAATGTACAACTTCAATACCTTCGAGTTCTAGTGGGTTTGCGTCTTCTTCTTCTGGTGAGCGAATATCAACAACAACCGCCCCTTCAGGTAAATCTGATACAGACTCAGCTTCTTTCACCTCTTCTTTTGCTTCGGTGTCGATATCACGAATATCCATCACACGTGCATTTTCAACAACTGTATTTAGCACGTCGAAGTCAAACTTAGCTTCTTCGGCAAGAATCGTTTTGATTTTAGCTTTAACTGTTGGCTTTTTAGAAATTACGCCACAGTATTCAGGCATGCTTTCTGCCATCTCTGCTGTGCCGATTTGACGCGCAATATTGATAATATCTTGCTTGTCGTGTTGGATTAACGGGCGAATGATCAAAGTTTCCGTCACACGGTCAATCACACTTAGATTAGCCAATGTTTGGCTTGATACCTGACCAATACTTTCGCCAGTCACTAGCGCTTGTACACCTAGTTTTTCTGCAACTTGGCTACCGGCACGCATCATCATACGCTTAAGCACAACACCCATTTGGCTGTTTTCAACATTCTCTAAAATCTCAGCAACAACAGGTTCAAAATCAACAGTAACAAACTTCACTTTGTGAGTAGAGCTGAACTGTTTCCAGATATAATAACTCGCCTGCTTAACACCGATTTCGTGCGCAGCACCACCTAAGTTAAAGAACAAGAAGTGAGTACGCGCACCTTTACGGATCATTTGGTAGCTTGCAACACCAGAGTCAAAACCGCCCGACATAAGCGATAATACATCTTCTTGTGTTGGCAACGGGAAGCCCGCCATACCTAAGTGAGTTTGAGTAACAATGTATGCTTTATCATCACGTACTTCTAAGCGAACAGTCACTTCAGGGTGAGATAATTTAACGCGCGCACCTTCAACATGCTGGTTTAAACCACCACCTACGTAGCGCTCTACATCGCTCGATGTGAAATCATGCTTACCAGAACGTTTACAACGCACACAGAAGGTTTTGCCTGCAATCGTGTGGCCGATTAGTTCAAGTGCTTTTTGGTAAATATCGTCGATTGAGTCGAAGTCTGTTTCTGTTACTTCAATAAACTGTACGATACCTGGAATGCGTTTTAAGCCGTCGATAATATCTAAGCGAACTTGCTCAGAGTCTAGCAAGCTAACAACAGAGATATTGTCCCAGTTGTTTCTTACCTGCACTTTTTCGTCAACACGACGCAAAACGATCTTAATGTTATTTTCTAATAACTTGGTAAAACGCTTACGAACAGATTTACTCTTGATCGCGATTTCAGGGTGTAATTTGACGATAAATTTAAGCATAGTTCACTCTTAGACTGTGGATTTCACACGCCCTAAGGTATAGCAACCTCAAGGGCGCGCGATTATAACAAAAATTATAGCGTCTAGGAAATAAACTGCTTTGCGGGGTTATTGTTCGCTTTGCTCTGTTTCAGCAAGGGCTAAATACTTTGCCCTTAATTGATTTACTTGCTCTAAGTGTTGCTCGGTGCAATGGGCTTTTAATAGCAGCAATACCTTTAAAATACCGTTATAAATATCGGCTCTGGCAAGTTCGCCGCTTAAGCGGCGAGCTTTGATGTAAGGTGTCCAAAAGCTCACGGTCATTTTAAGCATATGCGCAAGCTCTGTGACATCTTCGTCTTCAATACAAATGATACCGCCTTCTCGTAATGCAAAAAGTACCTCTTTTACTTGCTCCAAAAGCTCAGCTTGAAACGCAATGTAGCCTTTTTTCAGCTCTTCATCACGAGATAAAATATCGCCTAAGTTGTCGTAGAAAAACTGAAAACGCCACATAAGTTCAAATAGCGAATCAAGATAGCCCGCTAGGTTTTCTAGTGCATCATCGTCAGGAGTCAGTGGCTTAAAGTGGGTATGTAAATGGTCGCTATACAAAGCAAATATGTGGCGAATAATATCTTCTTTATTTTTAAAGTGATAATACAAGTTACCTGGGCTTATCCCCATATGCGAAGCGATATGGTTAGTTGTTATGGCACGCTCACCGTGGCGATTAAATAATTCGATGCTGGTGTGTATGATCTTATCCTTTGTGCTCATAGCCTATTTACTCTGTTTTTTATGATTATTACGGTCCCCAGCCGAGCAGTATAAACAAATGCGCGACAATTAAATACTACCTTGAAAAATATTAACCTCAATCGGCTTAGTACCTTATATAGGTGAAGGTTCCTAATCCGATACGCGTATTTTCTAAGCTGCATAGTCGAGAAAACACTGTTAATATAGCAAGCAAATTTATAAATCGCTGATAGTTATGAACGTTACTGCAATCTATCCGGGCACTTTCGACCCACTTACAAATGGCCATACAGACTTAATTCATCGCGCGGCAAAAATGTTCGATAAAGTGATTGTTGCCATTGCGCATAATCCTAGTAAACAACCCTGCTTTACCCTTGATGAGCGTGTTGAACTTGCTAATAAGATTTTGGCGCACCTTGATAACGTGAGTGTAATTGGTTTTTCTGGCTTATTGGCTGATTTAGCTCGCGACCATAAAGCCGAAGTGCTTATTCGCGGTATTCGTGCTGTGTCTGACTTTGACTATGAATTTCAGTTAGCTAATATGAATCGTCGTCTAAACCCTGATCTAGAAAGTGTATTTTTAACACCAGCAGAAAAGAATTCGTTTATATCATCAACTCTAGTTAAAGAAGTTGCACGCCACAATGGCGATGTGAGCGAGTTTGTTGACCCTATTGTAGCCAAAGCCTTACAGGATAAAATTCACGGATGAAATTAAAAAAGTTCATTAGCTTAACTGCATTACTAATGATCTCTGCGCCAAGTGTTGCTGGGCCATGGATAGAAAGCGACGACCCACTGCTTCGCGCTTCAATCGAAATGCTATTTAACCAAGGCATTATTAAACAGCCTATTAATAGCTACCCATTAATGTGGCAAGGTATCGCACGGGACCTAGACGTTGCCAATACCAGCCAACTTGATGAGCAAAGCTTATTTGCGTATCAGCATGTAAAACATGCTCTTGATAATGCAAAGCAAAAAACTAGTTCAGGTATTCGCCTAAACTACAACAGCGAGCCACTGTCTCAGCAAGGGTTTGGTAAACGCCACCAGCAAGAAAGCGGTGTAAATAGTTATGGTTCAATCACTGGGAAGCGTGTTAGCGCTAAAGTCAGTGTAAATTACGCCGATGACGCCCTTGATAAGCAGCATGTTACTTACCAAGATAGCTATTTAGCCATACTTCTGGGTAATTGGTCACTTAGTGCAGAGCAAGTAAGCCATTGGTGGGGGCCAAGTAACGATAACGCCCTACTACTATCAAATAATGCGGCGCCAATGAAAGGCGTTCGCTTTACCAGAGCAAATACACAATATGTAGGCCCAAGTTGGTTATCATTTATCGGTAACTGGCAGTTAACGGGGATTTACGCCAAACAAAAGCCATATCTAAATAGCTCAGATGACGGTGACTTTTGGGCGCTCCGATTTGCAAGTACGCCATTAACAGGCCTTGAAATAGCAATTAACAGTGCAGGCTCTGATTATTTAACTAACTTAGAAATTGACCCTGTTACACTCGAAAGCAGTGAATCAACACACCGTTTAACTAGCTTAGATGTTAAGTACTCAACCTCTTTAGCGGCGCAACCTGTGGCATTTTATGCTGAGGTAATGGGTCGAAATGAAAGTGGCTTAGCACCGAGCGAGCCATTTTATACGCTAGGTGTTGAAAGCTATTTTGGCTCGAAAGAAAGTCTATTAAAAAGCTACTTTGAATACTCCAATACAGAGCAAACTTGTGAGCAAATTAGTGATTGCGTATATGGCTCTGGTAGCTATACACAACGCTCACGTTTAATTGGCAGCTCAACACCACAACAAAGTAAATCGGCTATCCTAGGCGCCTATTACCATACTCTAAACGGTTATGGTGGCCATGCTAAGCTTCGTTGGATTGAAAGCGAAGCAGCGCAAGCTGAGCTCGCATCAGATATGAGTCAGCTGCAGTTGGAACTCGGTTATCAACAATCTGTCTTTAATGGTCTGTGGAAAGTGACGGGGCTTATTTCAAAAGATGAAATAGGCGATGAGTCAGAAACAAACACAGCCCTTAGAACCAGTTGGGAATTCCGTTTCTAACTAATGAGGTCAAGCTGGTTCAGCTTGGCCTCGAACTCGCCTATATAGCTTCACAAGCCCTAAAAAGTCTTTATTACTGAAAAGAGCGATGAGCATCATGATATCCATCAGATTCACAGTGATACTGTAAACATCCCAAAACCACCAACTTCCAGTATAAGCATAGTTAATATCGAAATACATGGCTAAAAACAGTGATGAATTGACGAGAAGCCCAGTGTACACATAAAGCTTAGCTGGAGCCTGTGCAAGATTTCGCTTTCGAGCAATTAACCATACAATTAGCAGAATTGTTAAATCAGATAGCGCCCATATGACATAGGCAAAGCTTGAATCTAAAATATCATAACCAAGCGCGATATTGAGTAATGGGTCGCTCATCATGTAAGAAATAAACAGTGCAAGTGAGATCCACATCACTGTTTTGTCACCATTCGGTACAGATGATTTCTTTACCATGTTATAAAGAAACGACATCAAAAACCCCCACATGATGAATGCTGCGAGGTATACTCCAAAGTTGTCTTGGATTAGTTTAAGCATTTAACTCTCGCTGAACGCTACATCTAGTCTTAAGGTATTTTAACAATGCCGCTAACTTAAAAAAGTCTTTATTAGTTAACAGGGCGGCCAGCATGGTTAGATCCATCACATTGACTGTGACTGTATATACATCCCATAACCACCACCTTTCTTCGTTCCCGTAAACACTAACATCTAGGTATAAGCAGAAAAACAAACAGCTATTCGTTAGCAAGCCAATAATCACATACAACTTGGCTGGGAATTTTTCTATCGGGCTATTTCGACTAATAAGCAGAATGACACCCAAACATGTCAAATCAAGAATACACCAAATAATAAAAATAGAAGCATATCTCAACGACTCTATTTCAAAAGCCATCGATACTAATGGGTCGGTGAGTAAGTAAGAGAGAAATATAGCCAAAGAGATCCACATCAATGTCTTATCTTTACTTATGATGGATGAGCGATTTACCATATTAAATAAAAAAGTCATTAAGAAGCCCCACATAATAAATGTAGCTAGATATGTGCCTAACGTTTGCTGAATAGTTATTATTAAATTACTAATAGCCATAGATTTGAACTTTCGGATGCTCTTTTAATAGAAGGATTAACGTCACAGATGACTCTATGTAAGACAGGATGATTAAAACTGTTACACCATGATTTTTGTTACTTTTAGTCTTAGAGCCAAGTACTTTACCAACAAACACATGTACATCTGTTAGCGAAAACAGCTAGCCTTGATAAAGTAATTTGTAAACTAGAGTAAATTATGAAAATCCAGTGTCATATTTACCTTGTTATGAAGACGCTAGATGTTTTAGCAGATGAATGCTCAATAACTAATATTCTTTTGCCTTACTTTTGGCTTGAATAACTTAGATAAGCCTAACCAATCTTTTCCAAATACCAGCGTAACAACCATGAAAAAGTCAACCGTGTTAACACCTATAGAAAAGAAGCTCCAATACCACCAATACTCTTGCCTACCAAAAACAACAATATCTAAATGCAGAAGTAGGTATAAAAGAGTATTTATAGAAAGCCCAAAGGCAATGTAATAAAAAGTTGAAGTAAGTCTTAGTTTGAAGATTTTGTGTGCTAGAAAAATAATGGCTATTGTAACAAGGTCATATGTGGCCCAAATTGAATAGATTGATGTACCTGCATTCAGATCAACTATTTCATAACTAAGACCATACGAGAGGAACATAATGATTGATACAACGAGTGGGGAGTCGCTTCTTTCATCAACGGCAAATTTTAGAAATATATTATAAAGAGAAGCCATTAGAAGACCCCAAATTATAATTGTATCAAAATGAATACCTAATGACGTCAAATCAAAGTACATACACCCGCTCGTTGTTGAATCTTCATCGCCTACTATGATGGACGACGATCTGGATCAGTAGTGATACCACCACCGCCACGTTGAATCTCTACACCACCTGATAAAGACAGCGCTTCTTTTGATAAAGTTACTGTATCAGATTGCAGGGTTTTATTACTAGTAGTTTGTTCCAAAGCAGGCTTTGTTTGTTGCATTTGGCTGTAAGCTTGCATTTGCAATTGGCTATTGTTTGAAACTTGCATAAGTTAATTCCTTTAAGTTAATTGTTTTTTCAGTACAGCTTACAATAGCTTGCAAGCTGAGTTAAGCGTTCTCATTTTTTTGACGCTTTTTTATACTTCATTACGACGTTGCCACCGCATTGATAATAAAAGCAATTAACGATCCAACTTTTACAAAAGTTGATCATTTTGATCATAAAAGTCAGTAAATCTAAATTTCAGACATAAAAAAACGCACAGGGGTAACCGTGCGTTTTTCCTATCCAGGGAAAATTAAGCCACGTGTTTACACGGGATCACCGCGCATTACTTGGCTTTAAAATATATTCCATTGCCACTTCATCGCAATTATCTTTACGAAGGCAAAGTTCACAATCTTTGATCACTTTTTCTGGCAAACTGTCTTTGCTACAAAAGCTAAAACCTTGGCTTGCAAAAAATTCTGGCACTCTGGTCAGGACAATTACCCGACTAAGCGCCAAGCTTTTGGCTTTTTTAAGCAGATATTCAACAAGTTGACGCCCCTGCCCGGCAATTCGTGATTCGGGGTCCACCCCAAGCGAGCGAATTTCAGCAAGACCGGTGTCGTAAATATACAGCGAGGCACAGCCTGCAACTTGGTTTTCAACTTCAGTGACAGCAAACTCATTAATTGAGTGAATCATATCGCTTTTAGCTCGTGGTAGGTTTTCACCTACCGTAGCCCAATGCTGGATTAGCTTAGCAATAGACTCAACATCATTTAAGGTTGCGTCACGTACCGCTATTTGCTGTTTTTTTTTGCGTTTTTGATGGCACTAGTTACTTGCTCAAGAGAGGTGCCACCCAGAGCTTGTCTTGCTTTAATACAGGCATCTATTTCTAATACAGGATATACATCTGATTCGAAAATGCTATGCACTGATTTAAATTGCTCTAAACTTAAATCTTCTAAGTTATTCCCTTGTGCAATAGCCATTTGCACGAGCGTACCAACAATGTGATGACCTTCCCTAAATGGAATACCTTTAGCCACTAAATAATCAGCAAGTTCAGTCGCATTTGAGTGACCACCTTTTGCTGCTGCTAATGTTTTATCTGCATTAACTTTAATGCCTTTGATACACGCTTGCGCCATATGAATACATGCCAGCCAAGTTGGCATCGCATCAAATAAGCCCTCTTTGTCCTCTTGCATATCTTTATTGTAAGCAAGCGGCAGGGCTTTTAATGTCATCATCATGGCACTGAATGCACCAAAAACCCGCCCCGTTTTACCACGGATTAATTCAAGTGCATCTGGGTTTTTCTTTTGCGGCATTAGTGAAGAGCCTGATGTTACCCCATCAGAAAGCTCAATAAAGCCCGCTTCACCCGAGTTATAGAAAATTAAATCTTCAGCCATGCGCGACAAGTGGATCATCGAAATCGATGCACAGCTTAATAGCTCAACTACAAAATCACGGTCAGATACGGCATCAAGGCTATTGCGTGTGGCACCGGTAAAGCCTAACCCTTCGGCAAGCATTTGCCTATCAATTGGGTACGCAGTACCGGCTAATGCACCGCTACCAAGTGGGCAATAATTCATACGGCTTTTGGCATCACTTAAACGGCTTTCATCACGTTCAAGCATTTCAACATAGGCCATACACCAATGACTAAATAACACAGGTTGTGCGCGCTGTAAGTGTGTGTAACCAGGTAAAATAGTGCCAAGCTCACGCTCAGCTAAGGCAATAAACTCACCTTTCAGCTCTGCGATTGCTGCAAGAATATGCTCAGCTGTATCACGACACCATAAACGGAAATCTGTTGCTACTTGGTCATTACGGCTACGACCAGTGTGTAACTTTTTAGCAAGGTCACCCACTTTATCAATCAGTGCTGATTCAACATAAGAATGAATATCTTCATGCCCTGCTACAGCCACTGCCTGTGGGTTTGCTTTAACCTCATCTAGCAACTTATTAAGTGCTGCAACGAGGTCATCGTATTCTTGCTGATTAAGTACGTTAACTTGTTTTAACGCCCCTGCCCAAGCAACTGAACCAATAATGTCTTGCTCTGCAAGTTGATAATCAAAAGGAAGTGAATCGTTGAATTGTTTAAACGCTTCATCTGGACCCGTAGAAAAACGTCCGCCCCATAGTGCCATTGAACTGTCTCCAAATTCGGCTATTGCCCTGCAATGCAGGGCAATAATTAAATTACTTTTTCGTTAGTGCTGAGATTCTGCTTGAAAGCGAGAATAAACGAATGAAACCTTCTGCATGAGATTGGTCATATACATCATCTTCGCCAAAGGTTGCGAAATCTTCGCTGTATAAGCTATTCGGTGATTTTTTCTGTACCGCAGTGACTTGGCCTTTATAAAGCTTAAGTACTACTTCACCCGTTGCTAACTTAGACAGTGATTCAGCACCTGCAAGAATCGAGTCTTTTAATGGCGTAAACCAACGACCGTCATAGACTAAGTGAGAGAACTCGCCACCAAGTACTTCTTTCCATTTACGGCTTGATTTATCTAGTACAAGCTCGTCAATCGCTTGAAGAGCAGCCATGATCACAGTGCCTCCTGGTGTTTCATAACAGCCACGCGACTTCATACCCACTAAGCGGTTTTCTACGATATCAACACGACCCACACCATGCGGCGCAGCAATGTCATTTAATTTAACTAAGCAGTCATATGGTTTAAGCGATTCACCATTAACAGCAACCACTTCACCTTCAACAACGTTTAATGTTACATATTCTGCTTCATTGGGTGCTTGCTCTGGCGAGTTAGTCCAAGTCCATACTTGATCACTTGGTTGGCACCATGGATCTTCAAGCTCACCACCTTCGTGAGAAATATGCCAAGCATTCGCATCACGGCTATAAATTTTTGTTGCTGACGCAGAACACGGAATATTACGCTCAGCTAAGTAATCAAGTAATGACTCACGGCTTGATAAGTCCCACTCACGCCACGGTGCAATCACTTTTAGATCTGGTGCAAGGGCTGCGAAACATGACTCAAAACGTACTTGGTCGTTACCTTTACCAGTACAACCATGTGAAAGCGCATCAGCACCTACTTTACGGGCAATTTCAACCTGCGCTTTAGCAATGATTGGACGCGCCATAGACGTACCTAGTAAATAAGTGCCTTCGTAAATAGAACCCGTTTTTAAAGTTGGGTAAATATAGTCACTGACCATTTCGTCTTTTAAGTCTACGATATGGCATTCCGACGCACCTGAAGCAATGGCTTTTTCTTCAACGCCTTCAAGCTCCTCTGCGCCTTGGCCTACATCAGCAACAAACGCGATTACTTCACAGCCGTAGTTTTCTTTTAACCATGGCACGATTGCCGATGTATCAAGACCACCAGAATAGGCTAATACGACTTTTTTAATTGAACTCATTGGTGTTCCTTAAACAAAATTTGGATTTAATAATGTGACAAGTAGAGCGTTTTGCGCGTGCATACGATTCTCTGCTTGTTGAATAATTTTTGATGCTGGACCATCCATTACCTCAGAGGTAATTTCAAACTCACGATGCGCTGGCTGACAATGCAGTACCGTTTGCGCACCGGTTTTCTCTAATAGGGCTTGGTTAAGCTGATAAGGCATATATTTAGCTTTTACCTGCTCAAGCGGTGTTTTATCACCCATTGAAACCCAGGTATCAGCATAGACTGCATTTGCGCCAACTGCCGCCTCAATTCTGTCACTCACCATAACAGACGCGCCATTCATTGCTGCAATTTGCTCTGCTTGCTTGAGAATTTGCGAATCTGGCGAGCTACCTTTAGGACAAACTGCAACAAAATCAGTGCCTAAATTGGCTGCTAATAGCATTAGAGAGTGTGTGACGTTGTTACCTTCACCTAAGTAAGCAAGCTTTAGTTTGCTAACATCGCCATGCACTTCTTGCAGCGTTAAAAAGTCAGCAAGTGCTTGGCATGGGTGATATAAATCACATAGGCTATTAACAACAGGCACCGATGAATATTCAGCAAGTGTGGTCAGTGTTTTGTGCGCATTCACGCGAGCAACAATGCCATCAGCCCAAGTTGAGATATTAAGAGCAAAATCTTTAACCGATTCACGAGCGCCCATGGCACCATTTTGTGAATCTAAATAAACTGCGTGACCACCCAGTTTATTAATACCAATATCAAATGATAAACGAGTACGTAAACTTGGCTTTTCAAACAAGGTAACCACTGATTTGCCCGCTAATGCTTGGCTGAAGTCTGTTGGGTTTGCTTTAATTTTTTGCGCTAAGTTTAGTAATTTAAGTGCGCCTTTTTGGTCTAATTCAAGACCATTTAAGAAATTTTTTAACATGAAATACCTATGGTGTAATTTTCGTTCCTACATGCTCGCCTTTTAATAAAGCGACTAAGTTCTCTGGCTTCAGCCAGCTTGAGATATACACACCACGTCGTAAATGTTGGGCAGCAAGAAGGCTGGTCTTTACTTTGACCTCCATCCCGCCCTGAATAACTCCTTCAAGGATAAGTGTTTCGATTTGCTGCGTATTAAGTTGATGTAGTGGCTGCTTATTGGCATCAAGCACAGCCTCTACATCTGTCATAAAAATAAGTTCTGCATTAAGCTCTTTAGCGATAGCCGCTGCAGCTTCATCTGCATTGACGTTGTACCATTGGCCATCTTCCCCAAAACCAATAGAGCTCACTAGAGGTAAACGACCTTGTTCAAGCATGCTAGGTAGCACGCTGTCACAACTACCTGAGCACTGACCTACTTGCGCCAATACTCTAAGTTTTTCAGATACCAGTACACCCGCTTCATAAAGGCTTAAACCAACAGGTTTGTGGCCAGCGCTGATTGCTTGGCTCATCAATTGTTTATTGGCACAACCGGCAAGAGCACCAACAATATATGGCATTTGCTCATTTGGGCTGATACGTAAACCTTGATGTTTTGCAGTTACAAAGCCGGCGTCTTTAAGCCAAGCATCAACCAAGGCACCACCACCATGAACAATAACAAAGTTATCTTGTTCAGAGGCTAAAACATCAAAAAGCGCTTTTGCGGCATCTGCGCTATTTAACACAGCACCACCGACTTTAATGACCCAAGTTTTCATTACAGCGCTCCTACCAAACCAGTGTGGTGAGGTTCACCCATGGCTAAATTAATACACTGTAATGCTTGTCCAGCTGCGCCTTTTAGAAGGTTATCAATCGCTGACATAACGATGAGTTGCTCACCTTTTTGCTGCCATGCAATATCAACAAATGGTTGTTTAGCGACGCCTTTAATGCTTGGAATTTTATTGCCAAGTAAACGAATTAACGGCTCGTTAGCTAACACTTGATACGCCGCGCTCACTTGCTCTACTGTTACGCCTGGTTTTAATTGCACATAAATAGTTTCTAAGATTCCGCGAGGGAAATTACCTAAATGTGGGGTGAATAACACAGGGTGACCAAGGTGCTGCTCAATCTCAGGTGTGTGTCTGTGGTTAAACAAGCCATAAGGAGCAAGTGATACTTCGCAAAAGTGCGTGTTAACACTGGCTTTTCTGCCAGCGCCTGTAACACCTGACACCGCATTAACAATAATGGCTTGATCAGCTAATAGCCCAGCTTCTTTAAGTGGTTTTAAAGAATTAAGAGCCGCTGTTGGGTAACAACCCGCGACAGCTACAAGGCTCGCTTTACTAATCGCATCGCTATTCCATTCGGCTAAACCATACGCTGCTTGCTCTAAAAGCGCAGGGTGTTCATGTGCGAAACCGTAATAAGTCAGGTAATCCTCATTCCCAGCTAAACGGAAACCACCAGATAGGTCGAATACTTTTTTACCCATGGCTAAAAATTGGGGAGCAAGATCAACACTGACCTTGTGATCAGTACACAGGCATACATAGTCAGCATTGCTTTCGATATCTTGGAAAGCCTCAGCTGTTAGAGGTTGTAGTGGATACTCTAACAATCCAAGGTGCTCAGGGTATAAATCGCTTAATAATTTGCCTTTATCTAAACTCCCTTCAGACACATAACATGCTTGTAGGGTCAGTTTGGGGTGCTTAGCAACTAAACTTGCTAGCTCTGCGCCGCTATAACCACTTGCGCCAATAATCACTACATTCATTGCTTACTTTTACCTATTAAATCTGTTTATCGATACGCCTAAAATTACTCGCTCAATTGCGAATAAAAACACTGTCTAAAGTAATCAAATCAGGTTATCGTCGTTTCGTGTTCATCGTACAGCTTTACTAATATTTATGCTCAAAAAGTGAATTGATATTCATCATAAATACTTTTATATTGTTATGCAATTAGATTGAATAATTATTTTTGGATTTTTTTATGTCGCTACCCTCTTTTATATCTATGTATCAGCAGCTAATTGCTGCCCCTTCAATTAGTGCGATTGAAGATTCTTTGTGCATGAGCAATAAAGGGGTAATTACCTTGCTCGCAGACTGGTGCGAAAGCCTGGGTTTTACATGTGAAATCACAGAGCTTGAAAACGGCAAAGGCCGTTACAACTTATTAGCGAAACGCGGTAAAGGAGATGGCGGTTTAATGCTTGCAGGTCATACTGATACTGTGCCATTTGATGATAGCCGCTGGAACTACGATCCATTTAAACTCAGCGAGCATGACAATAAACTTTTTGGCTTAGGTAGTATTGATATGAAAGGCTTTTTTGCCTTTGTACTACAGGCTATCAGCGAGCTTGATGAAACTAAGCAAACAGAGCCACTTTTAATCCTAGCCACAGCCGATGAAGAAACCACAATGGCGGGGGCACAACAAATTTGCCGCCACCCAGACTTAAAACCAGCGCGCTGCATCATTGGTGAGCCAACTGATATGACACCGGTATTTACTCATAAAGGCCATATGAGTACAGCCATTAGAGTAATTGGTCGCTCAGGCCATAGTTCCGATCCTGAACGTGGTTTAAACGCCATCGAAGTCATGCATAAAATGATTACAAAATTGTTAATCATCAAAGAAGAATTAAAGAATAAATATTCAGTTGAGCACTTTGAAATTCCGTACCCTACTTTGAACCTTGGTCATATTCATGGTGGCGATAATGCCAACCGCATTTGTGGTTGTTGTGAAATGCACATTGATATGCGGCCTTTACCAGGTTTAAGTGTGCAAGAACTACAAGCGATTTTGCTAACAGCCGCAGAAGAGATTAATGCCCAATACCCAAATGCAGTGAGCGTTATCGACATGCATGAACCTATCCCAGCATTTAGTGGTAGCACTGATACAGCACTTGTAAAGCTGGCCGAAAAAATCTCAGGTCAACCCGCTGTCGCTGTAAACTATTGTACAGAAGCCCCTTTTATTCAACAGCTTGGCTGCGAAACCATCGTCATGGGGCCCGGCTCAATTAACCAAGCCCACCAGCCAGATGAGTTTTTAGCGATGGAAAAAATTAAACCATCACAAGCGATTATCAGTAACATGATTAAAGCAAGCTGCTTTAGTGAATAACGGGAGCATCACGCTCCCTTTGTTAATCCATATACTTACTTAAATATTTTTTAAATACCGGGTCGGTTTTCGCCAGCTCTTTTTGCTCCGCTAAAATATCTTTTAGAATTGCTTTAGAGGTTAACGGGTTGGCTAATACAACACGAAAAACCACGGTGGGCTGATGGTCATATTTTGCAGGAGTTAAACGTGTACGCGATACAAAAGAGCGACCCGCTTCACGCTGACGCTTTTGCATGCTTGCAGTAAAGCGATTCAACGAAGCGTAAATATCTAATTTCGTTTCTTTGTCTGCATCTTTCAGTTTCGCTTGGATTTCTTTTGGTACGTAACGATAGGTTAATAGGCAAAGTTCAGGCTCAGAGATTAATTCAAAATCTTCATCCTGCTTGATCATATCGGCAAAAGTGCGCGCTTTCACGATACTGCGATCAATTAGCATCTCGTAGCCTTTACGGCCAATAACACGTAAGCAAGCATGCACTAACATTGCCATACCTGGGCGGCTGCCCTCAAGGGTATGACTGCCTAAATCTTTTGAGCCTTTACGAAGAATATATTCCGCATGATGCTCAATAGCATCCGTCGCTGCAGGGTCTTTAAATAACACTAACCCCGCTCCCATTGGTACATACATTTGTTTGTGTGCATCAATAGTTATTGAATCAGCGCGCTCAATACCGCTCAATAGGTGGCGGTAATTTGAAGAAAGTAAGGTTGCACCACCCCATGCAGCGTCGACATGAAAATGACAGCCAAGTTCTTCGCTCAAATCAGCCATTTCATTGAGTGGATCTATGCTGCCCGTTTCAGTCGTACCAGCAACACCCACAAGTGCCATTACCTTAATGCCAGCCGCTTCAAGCTCATGAGCCTTTTTACGCATCGCATCGACATCGACTTTATTATTTTCGCCGGTTGCAATTGCGACAATGTTATCGCGACCAATACCCAGTAGATCAACTGTTTTGCCTAATGAGTAATGGCCTCGCTCAGAAACAAGCACAGCTAAGCCTTTGTAACCATAGTGCAGCATTCCCGCGATTAAACCCTGTGCAGCAATGCCTTTATAGTCACCATTGGCTTTTAATAAACGGTTGCGGGCAATCCATAAGGCGGTAATGTTAGCGACAGTGCCACCTGAACAGAATGCGCCTAATGACGTTTTCGCACTGTGCATCCATTTGCTATAAAAGCTGTCGTCTTCACCATAAGCAAGGTGATGCATCATGCCCAAAACTTGTCTTTCTAGAGGCGTAAATGCCTTTGAAGTTTCAATTTTTACTAGGTTTTGGTTTAGACCGACCATTAATTTAGAAAGCGGTAACACAAAATGCGGTAACGCTGAGGTCATGTGACCAATAAAGCTTGGTGCAGCAGTGTGCACTGAATGAGCAACCAACTGCTCCATAATATCTTGAGCATAGTCAGAAACAAAGGTTGGCTCTTCTGGGATAGTGGCCGTTTGAAAGTCTTTTTCAATTTCGTGCAAAGGCTTTTCAATTGCAGCTATATTCTCATTTAAGAACCCAGCTAAGTTGCTAGAAATTTCAGATTCGATTTTACTTAATGTCGAGTCTGGTGCTTCTGGCACCGTAAAAATACGAATCAAGCTTTCTTTGGAGGCGACGGCACAACGCTTTTGATCCATCCTAATACCCATAATTAGCAGCTAAAAATGCACCTGATGATGGGACATCTTGGTGAACACTTTTGCGGCACTGTTGCTACGAAATTGGCTAACTTTACTGGAATATCACGAAAATGTCTCGCATAAAGCTAAAAAGGCATAATTTCGATGACAAAAAAATGATTTATTGATGAAATTTGCGGTCAAATTATACTATCAGAGAAGTATTTTTTAAGTATAATCAAACGATAACCGCAAAGGGAACGTTTATGCCCAAAGGAATGCAAAAAACTAGCTGGCTGCTATATGGTTTCGCCGTTTTTTTTATTAGTTTATTTGGCTATATCTATTATACCTATGAAACCACACGTAGTGAGATCATGGCAAATATCGATAGCAAATTGCTAAATGCCGCGGTCAGTGTCAAGCATATCCTAGGTGATGACTACCATAATACAGTCAATGCTGGTCTACCTATTTCCAGTTCTACCTACAAAGAAAAGAGTCTTGCCCTTTCAGAGTACGCAAAGCAAATGCAACTTGCTTATGTGTATGCAATGGTCCTTCGCGATGACAAAGTCTACTTTAGCGCCTCAAGTTACACTCAAAAAGATCAAAACACTGGTCGTGTCACACAGTTTTTAGATGCCTACCCCGAAGCGACAGAACTTAACAAAGAAGCCTTTTATTCGACCGAACCCGTTTTTGAGATATCGCAGGATCAATGGGGGTATTTTAAAAGTATCTTTGTTACTTTTGTCGATGATAATGGCCAAACTTATATAACTGGCGCAGACATTACTATAAGTGACTTAAACCAGCAGCTTCAGCAAAGCGTTACAAGGGCGATGGTTACCAGTAGCTTTTTCTTCTTTATTGCATTACTTATAGCAGGATTATATTTCTTACAGCTTAAACGCTCCCTCTCAACAGATGCCCGCACTGGCTTCGCTAATCATGTTGCCCTTGAATATCACATAAAGAAAACGACCAAACACCGTATGGAATTGGCGATTATCATCATCAACGAGCTTGAAGACATCAGCAGTTTTTATGGCAGTGAAGTGAGTGATAAAGTGATGGCTAACATACTTAGGTATTTTCAATCACGTATACCTCGTGATGGCGGTATTTACCGCTTAACAACCAATAAAATCGCATTATTACGTACTCATACTGATGAGCATAATATCGACGAAGTAATAAACGCTTTTAACAATGCGATCCCAGCACTGAAAGAACCGTTTATTTATGTCAGCTTATCCGCAGGTGTCGCTACAGGTAATAAATTATTACTGATAGAAAACGCCCACATAGCACTTCAGCAGGCCAAACTAAACAACCAGCGTTTAATACGCTATGAAAATGTTTTTAAACAAGTTGAAGAACAATTTAAAAGTAACGTTTTCCTTGCTAAAGAAGTCAAAGAAGCCTTCGATAACAATCGCATAGTGCCTTATTTTCAAGCAATTTATAACAACCAAAGTAAGGCCGTAGATCATTATCAATGCCTTGCCAGAATGGTAAGTTCAACTGGTCGTATTCACGCACCTGATTACTTTATGATGGTACTAAAGCGCTCACGCATGGATGGCCCCTTGAGACGTACTATATTTACTCGTTGTATTGAGCAATTTAGGAAAACCAATGTACGCTGGAGTATCAACATTACCGCACAGGATATCCTTGACCCAAGCTTGAGCGAGTTTTTTGAATTACAGCTAAGGCGTTATCCGCAACCCCATAATATTATCTTTCAATTCCATGAACGCGATGCGATTGCTTACTTTGGTGAAATAAAAACCTTTATTAGCACTTTAAAGAATAAAGGTGCTCAGGTTTTTATTAATGAATTTGGCGCAGGCTTTTCAAACTTGCCTCACATTAGGAAGCTTGAGATCGATGGCTTGAAATTAGATAAAGGGTTGGTAAGCCAAATTCATACTAATAAAGATAACTATCTGTTTATTGAAAACTTGGTGAAATACGCTCAGCAACTAAAATTAGATGTAATCGCTGAGCAAGTTGATAACGAACAAATAGCAGACGCACTAGCTCGCGCGGGTGTGACTTTAATGCAAGGGAGTCACTTTGCACCACCGACTCCCTATATTCATTAAAGGTTGATCACCAGACGGTGACTTTGTTGACCACTGGCCCAATATTTACGTTCGAATGGCGTAATTGCAGTATCGCTTTCATATAGCTCAACATCGCACTTATGCCCTGCAAGCTCTAATGAGCGGGCAAATTCCTTAACGTATATATCCCAGTTACTTCTAAGCTCTAAGCGACCGCCTAATTTAACGATATACGGAAAAATTGCAGCGCCGTGCCAGCGTCTTTGCAAGTGCTTTGCTTTTGGCCAAGGATTTGGATACAACAGGTAATGATGACTAGGTTGCCAGTTTGCAGCCACTGCTAAACGCCAAAAGTCGTTCAGATCTGCTTGTACTAAAATGTACTGCCCTGCATCCGTTTGCTTGTACTCGATATCATGCTTGTCTAAACGATGTGATGATTTATCAATGCCAATCACCAGTGCATCGGGGTGACGTTTTGCTAAGTTAGCGGTACTTTCACCCACACCACAACACGAATCAAGAATGAGCGGCCCGTTAAACGCCTGCACCTTCTCGTTAACCTGATCAAAAGCCGCTTGCGTATGTTCTGCAATCGGCTTTTTAAATTCAGCACTTAAGTGCTTTAAAACAATTTCGTCTAGCTTTTCATGTAAGCCAGGTTGATTCGATACAATACTTCTCGAATTTGCATCCGTCATTAGTGTCTAAGCCCCACACCACGTTTAATAAGGGTTAATGCTAACGTAAATAAAACTACAATAAATAAACCAAGTACACCAAATGCTACCGATAAATCGACATCAGACACACCTAAGAAACCATATCTGAATGCATTTACCATATAAATAATTGGGTTTACTTGCGATACGCCTTGCCAAAATTCTGGCAACAAGGTGATAGAGTAAAACACCCCACCGAGATAAGTCAGCGGCGTTAAAATAAAGGTCGGGATAATACTAATATCATCAAAGCTATTAGCATAAATTGCATTGATTAGTCCGCCTAACGCAAACACAGCCGACGTTAAAATAACCGTAGCCATAATCACAAAAATATTATGAATTTGAATATCAACAAATAGCAAAGAGACACAGGTAACAATTAAACCAACCAGCATGCCTCGTGTCATGCCACCGCCCATGTAGCCTAGTACAATGATGTAATTGGGCACTGGTGCAACTAATAGCTCTTCAATGCTTTTTTGAAATTTAGTCGAATAGAAACTCGAAGCAACATTCGAGTAAGAGTTGGTGATCACCGACATCATAATCAGACCCGGGACAATAAACTCCATATAAGTAAAGCCACCCATATCACCGATACGAGAACCAATCAGATTACCAAAAATCACAAAATACAGGCTCATCGTGATTGCAGGTGGAACTAAGGTTTGCACCCAAATACGTAAAAAGCGAATACACTCTTTGATCCAAATACTTTTTAGCGCTACTCCATATCTAAACATTATTCGCCTCGCCCTTGTTCTAATAAGCCTACAAACAGCTCTTCTAATCGGTTTGCTTTATTTCGCATACTCAGCACAGTATTACCTTGTTCAGTCAGCGCACTAAATACTTGGTTTAAGCCCTGAGACTTCGCCACTTCAACTTCTAAAGTGTGATCATCGGTCAGTGTGTATTTGTAACCGTCGATGCTAATTGGCTGCACAGGTTGCTTTAAATCCAGTACAAAGGTTTCTTTATCAAGCTTGGCAAGTAGCGCTTTAATGGTAGTGTTTTCAACAATCACACCACTGTCGATAATCGCGATGTTTTTACATAACAGCTCAGCTTCTTCTAGATAATGGGTAGTCAAGATGATGGTCACACCTTGCTTATTAATCTCGCGAAGAAAATCCCACATAGAGCGGCGTAGCTCAATATCAACACCGGCTGTTGGTTCATCTAAAATAAGCAATTTAGGTTCATGCATCAGTGCACGAGCAATCATTAAACGGCGTTTCATACCACCTGAAAGGGTGCGCGCTTGTTTATCTTTTTTCTCAAATAAACCTAACTGCTTTAAGTATTTTTCGGCACGCTCATGCGCCAGCTTTCTTGGTACACCGTAATAGCCTGCTTGGTTAACCAAAATTTGATTTAGTGTTTCAAACTGACTGAAATTAAACTCTTGCGGTACTAAGCCAAGTTCAGACTTAGCGGCTTCAAGGTCTGTATCAATGTCGTGACCAAACACCTGGACCCGACCAGCACTTTTGTTCACTAACGATGAGATAACACCAATGGTGGTTGATTTACCTGCACCGTTTGGTCCAAGTAAAGCAAAGAAATCGCCTTGCTGAACTTGTAAATCAATGCCTTTTACGGCTTCAACACCATTTTTATAAACCTTTTTTAGGCCTTCAATATTTAATGCGATCGTTTTTTCGCTCACTGTTTGCCCTCTCCATAACCCCAACGTTTCGTCAAAGTATGTTCAATGTTTAAATGATCTAAAATTCGCGCCACCATAAAATCAACCAGATCTGAAATCTGCTCTGGTTGATGATAAAACCCCGGAGCTGCAGGCATAATGGTTACGCCGAGCCGTGCTAGCTTCAGCATGTTCTCAAGGTGAATTTCGCTAAATGGCGTTTCACGCGGGACTAAAATTAATTGCCCACGTTCTTTAATCACCACGTCAGCAGCGCGTTCAAGTAAGTTATCTGACGCACCGACCGCAATTGCAGACACTGAACCTGCACTACACGGGCAAACCACCATTTTTTTCGGCGCAGCTGAGCCAGATGCAACAGGACTAAACCAGTTGTCTTTACCAAATACTTTGAGTTGCTCAGGGGCAGCGTTAAAAAGTGTACTAAGCTGCTCTGTCGCTTTGTCTTCGTTGCCTGAAAGTTTAATATTCGATTCAGTATCAAGCACCACTCTTGCCGCACTTGAGATCAGTACATACACCTGAAACTGCTGTTCAAGTAATACCTCTAGTAACCGTAAGCCATAGGGAGCACCTGAAGCACCGCTAAAAGCTAACGTTATTTTATCTTTAAATTGCATACAGTTAAGCTCCGTATACGGGTTAGTTTTGTTCAAGAGCAGTAATTAAACGCTGATGAATACCTTCAAAACCACCATTACTCATAATTAAAATATGTTGTGACGGCGCACTGTTGCTAACAACCTGAGTAATGATTTCCTCAGTGCTTTTCATGCAATGCATACCGGCTTTGTCTGCGTATTCTTTAAGCGACCAGCTTAAATTTTCTGGCTCAAATAAATACACATCATCTGCTGCATCGAGTGAATCAATTAGGGTTTGTTGATGCACGCCCATTTTCATAGTGTTTGAACGAGGCTCTAAAATAGCAATTATCTTATCAGTGCCTACTTTTGCACGTAGCCCTGCTAAGGTTGTTTTAATTGCCGTTGGATGATGGGCAAAGTCGTCATACACTTTTATCGAGTTAATGTCGGCTTTAAGCTCCATACGGCGCTTAGGAGAGATAAACTCAGCTAAGCCTGCAATACTGACAGATACCGCGATTCCGACGTGTCTGGCTGCTGCAATGGCCATAATGGCATTTTTGACATTGTGCTCACCCATGGCTTGCCAGCTGACAACTCCTTGCACTTGTGAATTTAATAACACTTCAAACTCGCTACCATCAGCTTTAAGTAAACGGTAATCCCAATCACCCGAGAGTGTTTCGCTCTCGCTCCAAAGGCCACGTTCAATCACATCTTGTAGTGCTTCGTCTTGGCTTGGCCAGATCACTTTGCCACTACAGGGTAATGTACGCATCAAGTGATGAAATTGTTTCTTTATCGCGTTTAAATCTTCAAAAATATCAGCATGATCAAATTCAAGATTATTTAGAATTAAGGTACGCGGTAAGTAATGAACAAATTTACTGCGTTTATCGAAAAACGCCGTGTCGTATTCGTCGGCTTCAATAACAAAAAATGGCGTTTCGCCAACACGGGCAGACACACCAAAGTTTTGTACGATACCGCCAATCAAAAAGCCCGGTTTCATTCCTGCGTATTCTAGTAACCATGCCAGCATACTGGCTGTAGTCGTTTTACCATGGGTACCTGCAACAGCTAAAACCCACGAGTTTTGCAATAAATTATGCTTTAACCATTCTGGGCCAGATGTATAAGGTAAGCCTTTATCAAGTACGTACTCAACGCAAGGATTGCCCCGACTCATAGCATTACCAATTACCACCATATCTGGCGCAGGTTCTAGTTGGGCAACGTCATATCCTTGAGTGAGCTTTATACCTAGCTCTTCTAATTGTGTGCTCATCGGCGGGTACACATTTTGATCAGAGCCTGTCACTGTGTGACCTAACGATTTAGCGATTGCGGCAATACCACCCATAAAGGTGCCACAAATTCCAAGAATATGAATATGCATCTACTGTCCTGAGCAAAATGAATAAGAGATAAGTAAGGCGCTATAATGCCAAATATAAGCTTTACTTACCATTACTACACGGCATTAGACTTTTGCCAAATAGCCAACATAAAAAAACACCTCAACGTGAGGTGTTTTTAAATTAAGTTTAAAGCCTGTTTACAGCATTAAGAATACAAACAAACCAACACCTAATAGTAAGCGATAGATAACAAATGGCATCATGCCCATGCGCTCAATCACTTTTAAGAAAAAGAAAATACACGCATACGCAGATATAAAAGATAAGCCAGCGCCTAGTAAAATTGCATGCCAATCAATCGCCTCACCTGCAGTAGCCAACTGATACACATAATATGAACCTGCTGCAGCAATAACTGGAATTGACATTAAAAATGAAAAACGCGCAGCACTTTGTTTGTTTAGGCCCAGCATTAAACCCACTGTAATAGTAATACCTGAACGGGATGTACCAGGGAATACCATAGCAAGCACTTGTGAAAAGCCCAGCAATAGCGCACTAAAAAAGTTTACTTGGTAAATATTTTTAACTTGCTTTGCTTTAGCATCGGCATACCAAAGTAGCAAACCAAATACGATGGTTGAGGTGGCAATAACCCATGCATTACGCGAGTAGCTCTCTACAAAATCTTTGAATAAGTAACCAATTAATAATGCAGGAATAGTCGCAACAATAATCCACCAGCCTAAACGACTATCATCGGTTGCACCTTGTGCACCAAACGACTTAAACCAAGCACCAAGAATATCGACCACTTCTTTTCTAAAGTACAATACAACTGCACCTAAGGTTCCAACGTGAACAGCCACATCAAATGCTAAGCCTTGATCGTGCCAACCTAAAACTTGTGAGGGTAAAATTAAATGCGCTGAGCTCGAAATAGGTAAAAACTCAGTCAATCCTTGGATCAGGGCTAAAACAATTATCTCAATAATACTCATGGGTTAGAAAACTCCACCTTCCATAGTTTTTGTTGGGGGTTGTTATAATTATTCCATAACTCAGCCAAAGTTAGCTTAGCTACGGGGTGATAAAAATCAGGCGCTATTTCAGCAAGAGGCTGTAATACAAACGCATTTTTGGTTATTTCATCCCGCGGTAATTGCGCAGGTGTTTCACAGATAATGTCATCATAAAACAATAAATCGAGATCTAATGTCCGCGGGCTAAACTTTTTATCTTCACGGGTGCGGCCATTATCAAGTTCAATTTGTTTCAGTAGTTTACATAGTTTAGCTAATGGCATATCTGTTTTTGCTGCAACAACTGAATTATAAAAATTACTACCTGCAAACCCCACCGCTTCACTTTCGTATACTGATGAATGAATAAAATCAGGAAAGTAAGCTTTCAGCGCGATAAGCGCCTGTCGAAGATAATGCTCTTTATTGACATTAGAACCTAGGCTTATAAAAATTTGCGCCATCTCTAATTTGCCTTACATCGGGTGATCTCAACTCCAACAGTTTGCGCTTGTGGCACTGCGGCTGGTTTACTCACGCGAATAGTGACTTGGCTGGTCGCAAATTCAGCTAAAATAATGGCAGCTAATTGCTCAACTAAAGTTTCTAGTAACTCAACAGGTTTTGCCGTTGTGTGCTCAATCACTCGCTCACTCACTTTGGCATAATCAAGAGCCAAATTTATATCATCTGTCGCCGCTGCGGCAGAAATATCACATAACATTTCGATATCAAAATACAGGCTTTGTTTACTTTCTTTTTCAAAATCATACACGCCAATGATGGTGTCTACGTGCAGTTGTGATATATATACCTTGTCCATTGATACTCCAAGCGACATAAATATTAAAAACAATACTCAGCCTTAACGCTTATTAATTTTAATAATGCGCTATATAAGCTGTCATACTGTTTTAATATGTAAAAATTACCCCTACAATAACGAATAGATGCATTGCATAGGGTGCTTACATCCGACTCGACGAGAGTGGCAAATGGTTTTGCCGCCAATGATAGCCCAAAAGTGCAGATTAAAAAATAAGGAAGCGCGTGTTAGAAGTTTTAATGTTAGTTTTGGCTTACATACTAGGTTCGGTCTCTTCCGCTATCCTTGTATCTCGGCTGTTTAAACTACCAGACCCACGCAGTCATGGATCGAATAACCCGGGTGCTACAAATGTTTATCGCCTTGGTGGTAAAGTCCCCGCTGTTTTAGTTCTTGTCTTTGATATTTTAAAAGGAACCATCCCTGTTTGGGGTGCTTACTTTTTAAAGATAGAGCCACTAATGTTAGGTTTAATTGGTGTAGCTGCTTGTTTGGGTCATATGTATCCACTGTTTTTTAGCTTTAAAGGTGGTAAAGCCGTCGCGACCGCTTTTGGCACGTTATTACCCATTGGTTTATCGCTAGGGGGGATGTTGATTGCAACTTGGCTTTTAATTGTTGCTATCACGCGTTACTCATCTCTCGCGGCACTGGTTACGGTTTCATTAGCGCCTATTTATACTTGGTGGATAAAACCTTTGTATACTCTGCCAGTTACCTTTTTAACCGTACTGATAATTTTCCGCCACAGAGCAAACATTACTCGCTTGATGGCTGGGGAAGAACCTAAAGTAGGGGCTAAGAAAAAAGCCCCAGAGCAGGAATAGTGATGTAAATTAAAGCGCTTCGAGTGAATCAATAGGCCAACGCGGCTTAGTTTTCATATCAAGGCTAGCAAACTGCCCTGCTTTTAAGCGCTGCATACCAGCGTAAGCAATCATTGCACCGTTATCTGTACAAAACTCTGTGCGCGGGTAATACACACGCCCTTTCATGCCTTGCATTACTCGTTCAAGTTGCGCACGCAATTGCACGTTTGCACTCACACCACCGGCGATCACTAAACGTTTGATACCGGTTTGCTTTAATGCACGTTTGCATTTAATGATTAAGGTATCAATTACCGCTGTTTGGAATGCATGAGCTATATCAGCTTTGGTTTGCTCATCATCATCGCTATCACGAATAGCAAGCGATGCCGCCGTTTTTAAACCACTAAAACTAAAATCTAAGCCGGGTTTATCAGTCATCGGACGTGGAAATACAAAACGCTTAGGCGTACCCTGCTCCGCAAGTTTTGCTAAACGCGGGCCACCAGGGTAATCAAGACCTAATAACTTCGCGGTTTTATCGAATGCTTCACCAGCCGCGTCATCAACTGACTCTCCCAGCACTTCGTATTCACCAATGCCAGATACTTTTACCATCATAGTATGGCCGCCAGACACCAGTAGTGCGATAAACGGAAATTCCGGTTTGTCCTCTTCAAGCATTGGCGCAAGTAGGTGACCTTCCATATGATGTACAGCAACCGCTGGAATATTCCAACCATAAGCCAGTGAGCGACCAATTGAGGTTCCCACCAGAAGCGCACCAACAAGTCCAGGGCCTGCGGTGTATGCAATGCCATCTAAGTCTTCAGGACCACAACCCGCTTGTGCAAAGGCAGCATCAATCAAAGGTAAGGTTTTACGTACGTGATCGCGTGAAGCAAGCTCAGGAACCACACCGCCATAATCAGCATGTACTTTTACTTGGCTATACAGTTGATGTGCTAATAAGCCTTGTTCATCATCATAAATGGCAATACCCGTTTCATCACATGATGATTCAATACCTAAAATTCGCATCAATTACTCCGCCAAGAAAAACAAATGCGTATTTTACAGTGAAAATACGCATTACTGAATATTAAATTGCAATACCAATATTGGTTTGACCGTCAGATACCGCAAGTTGCTTAAGCTCTTTTACGTTCTCTGAGGTAATTCGGCCCATTTGCTCTACAAAATCAATAAGCTCTGCAAGCACATCAATTTCATACTGCATTAAAGGGTGTTCACGAACAGCTTTGTTATCAGCAATTTCACCATCCACTGTTAGTTGATATTCAATGAAACGAGCCACCGAGGCCTGTGAAATTTTACTAATATTTAAAAACTCTTGTTCATCTTTGGCTATCAAACCGTGCAGCATGCCAAGCAAAGCTGTCGCTGTATCGATTGCGGGATAGGTGCCAAACATGTCAAAGTCAGTAAGCTCTGGCACGTTTGGTTCTATTTTTTCAATTTGCTTTTCAAGGCTGATTTTACTTTTTGGCAGTAAGATTTTTTCCCAGCAAACACTCAATGCGCTACGAAAAACCGCGGCATCACCGAACCCTGTTGCTTCACTAAATAAGCTGTAATTAGGCAGCATACGCTCAAGTAATGCACCACCTAATACCGCTTTTTGCAAATAGTTTAATTCTCTAATACGTTGAAAATTATTCGCTTTCGTCATTCTTTACAGTCCCACAAGACCAACATATTTCAAATGTTGCTCCGTTAAGCTCATGACATTTTGGGCATACCCAGTCAGGAGCCGATTGTTTTAATTGCCGGTAGTTTAGCAATATTTCTTGCGCCTGGCGCTCTTTTAATGCGTAAACAAGTATATCGACCCCTGTTTGTTCAAATGGGATCTCCCCAAGCGCCCCTTGTAAAAGCTCACCTTGCAGTTGCGATTCGATCCCTTTACTTTTTAAAAGCCCTTTAATAATGTTTGCCTCTAAGCCATTTTCAGCCTGAAACACTTTTACCCAAGTGAATGGGTCCTGCTTCGCAGGTTGATTTAAATTACTGTTTTGCAAATCACTTCCCTTTTACTTTTCTATCTTTAAATCCTAAACTACGCTAGCAACTAACTTCGCTGCAATGCTTATTTCAAGGTAGCCACATGACTTTAACAACACCGGGATTGTTATTCCCAGCAATTTCTTTACTGTTACTTGCTTACACCAACCGTTTTTTGGTGCTTGCTCAGCTTATTCGAGAGCTCAATGCACGTGAAGGAGAAAGTATCCGCCCATTAGTTGTTGCACAGATTACCAATTTAAGAAAACGCATTAAATTAATTCGCGTAATGCAAGTTTATGGTGTTGCCTCTTTTTTAATGTGTACCTTATCAATGTTTGCATTATTTATAGAATTTAATACTACTGGAATCATTTTATTTGGCATCAGCCTCGCCTGCTTAGCCTTGTCGCTTCTCACCTCTTTGTATGAGATCCACATTTCTTGCGATGCAATCGAGATTGAATTGAAAAATATCGAAAAAAAACCTCTTTCAGATAAGGCAGAGTAAAATTCACCCTCTATACTTATTGTATGAGATACAACAATAAGTGGTGCTTTTGTGGATGATTTTTTATTTTCTGAAGAATCCTTAGAAGAAAATAATGTAGGTACGGAAGAGGCTGAATACTGGCATATTCTTGTTGTTGATGATGAAGAAGATATTCATCAAGTTACGAAACTAGTATTAGCTGGGTTCACTTTTGAAAATAAAGCGCTTCGCTTTTATCATGCCTATTCTGCTGCTGAAGCGAGAGAGCTTTTAGGTAAAGGTACTCCATTTTCAGTGGCACTTGTTGATGTGGTAATGGAAACAAACCACGCAGGCCTCGATCTCATTCAATACATCCGCGATGAAATAGAAAACCATGATATACGTTTAATACTGCGTACAGGTCAGCCTGGGGAAGCCCCTGAAGAAGCCATCATTCGTGATTACGATATCAATGATTACAAAAATAAAACTGAGCTCACCGCGATAAAAATGAAAACTTTGCTCTATTCAGCGCTACGATCACATCGTGATATTCAGATTATTGATCATCATAAACATGGCCTCGAACAAATTATCAATGCCTCAGCCAATTTCCTAAAATGTGATAGTGTGCAAGAGTTTGCCTCCACAATTTTAAACCATGTTACTAACGTAATGGGGATAAGTGACAGAGAAATATATTGTGCCGCTGCGGTTAACCTGCAATCATCGCCAGCTAATGACTTTCAATTACTTGCCGCTTCAGGTGTTGAGCCAACTCCATGTAAAAATAAAATTCCTGAGGATGTAAAAAACTTATTTATTGATGCACATGAAAGAAAATCGTCTTTAAAAAACAGCACAGATTACATTGGCTACTTTCCAACAAAAGCAGGCCTTGAAACTATGTTGTATGTCAATAAAGGTTCAAAACTGCAAAATACAGACTATCAACTGCTAGAATTTTACGCCAATAATATCGCACTTGCTTATGACAACTTAAAGCTTAGAGAAATGGTCAAAGAGTCACAAAAAGAGTTGTCGTATATTCTTGGCGAAGCAGTCGAAAAGCGCTCAAAGGAAACTGGCTCACATGTTAAACGTGTCGCTTTGTACAGTGAGTTACTCGCAAAATTATATGGCTTGGATTCGTTCCGCTGTGAAATCATTAAACTGGCTTCACCATTACATGATATTGGTAAAATTAGTATTCCAGACAAGATTCTAAATAAGCCTGGTAAACTCACTGATGAAGAATGGGAAATAATGAAAACTCATGCCGAAACTGGCTATGAAATACTAAAAAACTCAACAAACGAAATATTAAACTGTGGGGCCTTAATTTCCTACCAACACCATGAAAAATGGGATGGAACTGGTTATCCGCAAGGACTAATTGGTGATAATATCGATATTGTTGGTCGAATTACTGCAATTGCAGATGTATTTGACGCACTTTGCAGTGACCGATGCTACAAAAAAGCATGGCCACTCGATGATGCTCTCTCATTGATAAAAGAGCAACGTGGGAAACATTTTGATCCAATTTTAGTCGATCAGCTACTTGAAAATTTAGCGCTTTTCTTAGAAATTAAGGAACGTTATCCTGATTGATGTAACTTTTCTGTAAAACAAGTACTTCCCAATACGGGTACAATACTTTACTATGCCTCTCGTGATGTAAAATTGTACCGCCTGGATGTAGGGCTTACTTATAACAAGGGACTATTAAAGTGAGATTTGAACAACTTGAACAATTCGTAGCATTAGGCGTGCTAAGGCATTTCCGCCAAGCTGCAGAGAAAACTCAAATAAGCACTTCTGCATTAACTAGAAGTATTCAAACACTTGAAGATGAAATTGGTTATGAGCTAGTTACTCGCTCTACTCGCTCAGTAAAGTTAACCAAAGAAGGTGAGCTTTTCCTAGAGTATGCAAAACAAACTCTCGACAATCTTGAAGAAACCAAGAAGCATTTATTTGAATCATTAAACGGCTGCGCAAGTGAAAAACTGATTATTGGCTACACCAACAAAGCGAGCACGGTTGTGCCTGTTTCTTGCGGTCAGTTTTTAGCGCAGTACCCTCATGTGAAAATCGAGATGCAGCTGCAAGAGCAAAGTGAACTAGTACGTAAACTGCAATTAGGTGAAATTGATATCAGTGTATGTTCGCAAGCGATGAACAGCATTGGCAGCGATATACATTTACCTGATCAACTAATCATTTTCGTGGCTAAAAATCACCCGCTTGCAAATAAAAGTGACATTAGTAAACGCGACTTAGCTGACTACCCTATGTACAGCTGTTTTTCACAGTCAAAACAAGTGCAATCTATGCTAAACGATGCAATTGATTCTTTTGATAAGACATCAAGCATCAAAGTAGGCAGTATTGAACAAGTTATGGATGGTCTGAAAAAATCAAACCATATCGCGATTGCCAGCATTGAGCATGCTAATAGTGTGTCATCTGATCCGGAGTTACTATTATTAAAAACTAATAAAGGTATCGCACACGACCAGCTAATAATCCAAACAAACCAACAAATCAATGAGAATTCTCACGTTAGCCACTTACTCGATCTCATTGAAAAAACGGCCCTTTCAAGCCAAGGTTAGAAGCTATTTAATCTACTGCTAGCCTGTAATTAATCAGGCTAGCCAATCTTTTTTATTTCTTCATTTTTACTGCATAAAAAGCGTGCATCACACAATTTTTCATATACACTTACGCACCTTTTTTTGATTGTTCACATGAATGACCGCACCGCTTATTACCGACACATACTTAGATGCTATTGAACGTACTGGTTATGCTGTTGTTGAAAACGCGATTAATGAAAGCTTAATTGCTGATTTAATTGCCGATTGCTATCGCATTAATCCGCATTTTCATACCGCAGGTATTGGCCGATTAAACGACCAACAAATAGATAAAACTGTGCGTAAAGATAAAACCTTTTGGTTTGATAGCTCAAGCCAAGCACAAATTACTTATCTGGCGACCATGGAAGCAATAAAGACACAGTTAAACCGTGGCTTTTATTTAGGCTTATTTGACTATGAATGCCATTATGCAAAGTATCAACAAGGTGACTTTTATAAAAAGCACTATGATGCCTTCAAAGGCCGTTCTAATCGCATTTTTACAACGGTTTGTTACTTAAATACGCCAGAATCTGGCGGTGAATTGGTGATCTACAAACCAAAGAGTAAAGAGATTGAAATAGTCATTAAACCTCAAGCGGGCTTATTGGTGATGTTTGAAAGCGAACGCTTTATGCATGAAGTATTACCCGCAAACGATGTACGCTACTCTATTGCGGGTTGGTTCAGAAAAAATGCCTCAATCAGCGGTATTATCGACCCACCAAGATAATTAAAATGGCAGTGGCAAGGATGCTGCTAAACCGATAAAAATCACTAACCCCACATAGTGATTATTCAAAAATGCTTTGAAACAAGGATCTCGCTCTCGTTTATGAATAAGCGTTTGTTGATAAAGTAAAAAACCAACCGCTGCAGCTAAGCCCAGCCAATAAGGCAAGCCAAGGTGATTACTCATACCTATGTAAGCAAGAATCGTAATAAACAAGGCATTGAGTAAAAAGATGATGTGTCTGTCATAGCTGGCAAACAAGATTGCCGTTGATTTAACGCCAATCTTTAAGTCATCATCTCTATCAACCATGGCATACATGGTGTCATAAGCCACAGTCCAAACAAGATTCGCGATAAATAGGAGCCAGGCTTCTAATGGTACTGAGCCAATTGATGCCATATAGGCCATTGGAATAGCCCAACTGAATGCCGCGCCAAGTACAACTTGCGGCAGCTGGGTGTAACGCTTCATAAATGGATAACAAAACGCCAATGCTAAGGCACCAAACGACAATAATATCGTTGACCATCCAAGTGTTAACACTAAACCAAACGCCACCACAATGAGCAGTACAAATAAGCTCAGAGCTTCACCACTTGATACTAAACCTGCTGCTAGCGGTCGCTGAGCTGTGCGCTTAACTGAGCCATCGATTTTACGATCGGCAAAGTCATTAATTACACACCCAGCACTGCGCATCACAAAGACACCCAAACTAAATACCACAAAATTTAATAAGCTCGGCGTGCCAAGCTCAGCAAGCCACAACGCCCAATAAGTTGGCCATAATAGCAACAAGGTACCAATAGGCTTATCGGTACGCATTAACTGTTTATAGTAAGGTATATGTGCGACCTTAAGTGCAGCTAGCTTCATAGGTAAATATACGCTCCAGGTAAGAATACTTCAGCTACGAGAAAATGAGCATTAGATAAGCTAAATACACTGCGCCTTCCCCACAATGCTTGTGAAGAGTAGCCTATTTCAGCTGTTAAAGCTTGAATAGCGTGCTGCTGTGAAAACTCAGCAACTTCTATTTCAGTGCGAGATAAGTTTGGGTCTTGAAAAATAACATCGCCCAGCGGCCTTGTCCCCATACTTAGTAACTGCTGCTTTTTTAATGTATCATCTGCCGGCAACCAGCTTTGTGCATAAACCATTGGTTTACCATCGCATAGAAGTAACACTTCGCGATTTAATGCCTGACTTAGAGGGGTATTTAGTAACGCTTGTTGCTCGCAGGTTAGGTCAAAGGGTGCTTCGTTTAAAACTTTAACTGAAAAGACCTGACTGTGACTTTTAAGCTTAGCTGTTAATGACCCAGCTTCAAGCAGCCAACCTTGCTGTTGTTGCGTCAAATCTGGAAATGCTGAAGCAGGCTGCCAATTTGCAGCTAATGAAACTGGGAATGTGATCACAACGACTCATTATTTTTAAAAACCGTGCAAATGATATCACTGCTGCACGTTTGGCAAAAGTCATGATTTAATCTCAAGCTGGGTTAAAAAACGCAGAACAGCCTGTATCTTAAGTGAATTTGGGTATAGACTAAAAATCATTGAAAGGGTGGAATATTCTTAACTATGAAAAAATCATTGTTATCAATTTACTTGATAAGCATGCTACTTGTTTCTGCAACAAGTTGGTCTGTACGCGCTGAATCAAATGTTGGCTACTTTGGTTTTGAGCCTGACATCATCACTAACTACATAGGCCAAGGTAATAAAAAGCTTGGCTATGTTCGTATTACGGTGGATCTCATGCTCAATGATCTATCTGATATCGCAATCGTAGAACATCACACTCCACTATTGCGTGATGCGATTGTTGAAATACTCTCGAAAGAGCCAGAAGAAAACATTAAATCGCTGACCGGCCGCGAAGAAATCAGAAAACGCTGTACCGAAAAGCTAAAAGCACTACTAAAACAAGAAACAGGACAAGAGATTGTCCGAGAAGTGTTATTTACTAAGTATTTATACCATTAATTGTAAAATGGCGGCATAAGCCGCCATTTTTGTTTACGCGATTATTTGCGTGAAAGAAGCTTATCTGACACAGCATAAGCCATACCAGCCAATAACCCCGCTAAATGCGCCCAGTTCGCCATACTCACAGGCAACATATCTACAAAGCCTAGAATAAGCCAAACCAACATAAAACCAACGATGCTATTACTTACTAGTGGCGGCTCTGTTGGCCTCATTACGCTGTAGATCCAACAAAAACCAAGTAAGCCATACACAACGCCGCTTAAACCACCAAAGTTAGGCCCAACAACTAAAAACTGTGCCCAGTTACTAATGAATGCCGTCACTAAAAATAAACCCACTAAGGTTAATTTACCGCTGCGTTTTTCTATATCGTTACCCAGCGTCATCCACCAGATCAGATTAAAAATAAGATGAACAGCGCTAAAGTGCACAATGGCAGGTGTAAACCAAGTTAGAGGCTGTGCAGGGTTGAACTGCAACATACTATAAATAGTTTCAAAACCACCCAATAAGAAGGCCACAAATATAGCTATCGAGACTAGAGTAACTGTACGGTTTAGCCAGCTTAATGCCTTAAAACGGACTTTTAAATTAAGTGATTGGCCTTGATATGACAGAGGCGATTGTGTACTGCCCACCTGCCATGAAGCTTGTTGGTATTTTTCGTCATGAGGGTTAGCCGCAAACTCCTGCCAAAGTGGTTGAGCCTGATGAAAGTGCTCTGGAGCAACACAAATAATCACAGTTTGCCCATCTTGCGAGCGCAGCTCACCATGTAAGCCCTTACTTTTGATGTAATCTATAAAGCCTTGTGCGGCGCGAGGATTATTTATGCTACCCAACTCAATCATCGTTCAATATGCTCCGGAAGTTGCGTCTGCCAAGCTGTAAAGCCACCATCCATGCTGTATACGTCTTCAAACCCCTGCTCAACTAAATAGCTTGCAGCACCTTGAGAGCTCACACCATGATAACAAACGATGATGATTGGCTGATCAAACTCTTTATGCATCATAAAATCGCTGATGTTAGCATTTGATAAATGCTCAGCACCTGGGATATGACCCGTTTGAAATGAGTTAGGATCGCGAATATCAGCAATCACAACCTCTTCTTTCTCTAACAGCGCAAACGTTTCGCTCACTGAAATATGTTTATACGACATAGTACTCTCTAAACTAAAAAGGCGGCCAAAGCCGCCTTATAAAATTATTCGGTGTTAATCCCAGTTGAGGATTACTTTACCTGATTGGCCTGAAATCATTGTATCAAAGCCTGCTTGGAAGTCATCCACAGAGAACTGGTGAGTGATAATTGGTTTCAGATCAAGGCCTGACTGAATTAGACTCGCCATCTTGTACCAAGTTTCAAACATTTCACGGCCATAAATCCCTTTAATGATTAGACCTTTGAAAATAACCTGGTTCCAATCAACCGCCATATCTGAAGGTGGAATACCTAACATGGCAATTTTACCACCGTGATTCATGTTGTTTAGCATGCTGTTAAATGCTACTGGCACACCTGACATTTCAAGACCAATATCAAAGCCTTCAGTCATGCCAAGCTCTTTCATTACATCTTCAAGCTTTTCAGTTGCTACGTTTACAGCACGAGTTGCGCCCATTTTACGCGCTAAATCTAGACGGTATTCGTTCACATCGGTGATAACCACATGACGTGCACCCACGTGTTTGGCAACAGCAGCTGCCATGATACCAATTGGGCCAGCACCTGTGATTAATACGTCTTCACCGACTAAGTCAAACGACAACGCTGTGTGTACTGCATTACCGAATGGGTCAAAGATTGATGCTAGTTCATCAGGAATGTTATCTGGAATTTTAAATGCGTTGAAAGCTGGGATCACAAGGTATTCAGCAAATGCACCTTCACGGTTTACACCAACACCTGTTGTATTACGGCATAAGTGCACTCGACCGGCGCGACAGTTACGACAATGACCACAGGTAATATGGCCTTCGCCAGAAACACGGTCGCCAACTTGGAAACCACGTACTTCCTGACCCATATCAACCACTTCACCTACATATTCGTGACCAACAACCATTGGCGTAGGAATTGTATTTTGTGCCCACTCATCCCATTTATAAATATGGACATCTGTTCCACAAATTGCTGTTTTGCGGATTTTAATAAGCAGATCGTTATGGCCAACTTCAGGTTTTGGCGCATCAGTCATCCAGATCCCTGGTTCTGCTTTTAATTTAGATAATGCTTTCATGATTTATACTCAATTAAACAAAACCGAAGCAAAAGCTTCGGTTTAGAAAATAAAATTAGATAACACCCATTTCTTTACCAATACGGGTAAAGGCAGCAATAGCGGTATCTAATTGCTCTTTTGTATGCGCCGCAGAAATTTGCGTACGGATACGTGCTTGGCCTTTAGGTACTACAGGGAATGAGAAACCCGTTACGTAAATACCTTCAGCAAGTAATTTGTCAGCCATGGCTGAGGCAACTTTAGCATCGCCTAACATGACAGGGATAATAGCGTGGTCTTTACCTGCACAGGTAAACCCTGCAG
The DNA here is from genome assembly GCF_005887425.1 of Pseudoalteromonas sp. S2721. Taxonomy (NCBI): domain Bacteria; kingdom Pseudomonadati; phylum Pseudomonadota; class Gammaproteobacteria; order Alteromonadales; family Pseudoalteromonadaceae; genus Pseudoalteromonas; species Pseudoalteromonas sp. S2721. Next base: position 25,104 of record NZ_PNCZ01000041.1, on the reverse strand, counting down.
CTTCCATTTGTTCACGGAAATACTTTGCGTTATCCCAAAGTTTAGCGCGTAACTCGCCGCCATTGCTTAGCATCTCAAGTACTTTAATTGATGCAGTAACAATTGATGGTGCAAGTGAGTTTGAGAAAAGATAAGGACGAGAACGCTGGCGTAACCACTCAACAATTTCTTTTTTACCTGATGTGTAACCGCCTGATGCGCCACCAAGTGCCTTACCAAGGGTACCTGTGATGATATCAACACGGTCGAGTACACCGCAGTACTCCGGCGTACCTTTACCATTTTCACCAACAAAACCAACAGCGTGAGAGTCATCAACCATCACTAATGCATCATATTTATCAGCTAGGTCACAAACCGCTTCAAGGTTACAAATAACGCCGTCCATTGAGAAAACACCGTCAGTGGCGATTAGCTTAGTTTTAGCGCCCGCTTCATCAGCAGCAATAAGTTGCTTTTCAAGGTCGCTCATGTCGTTATTTGCATAGCGGAAACGCTTTGCTTTACAAAGACGCACACCGTCAATGATCGAAGCATGGTTTAGCGCGTCAGAGATGATTGCATCATCTGGGCCTAAGATTGTTTCGAATAAACCTGCGTTGGCATCAAAACATGATGAGTAAAGAATAGTGTCTTCTGTTTCTAAGAACTCAGAGATCTTTTGCTCTAGAGTTTTATGAATATCTTGAGTACCACAAATAAAGCGTACAGACGCAACACCAAAACCATGGTCGTCAAGGCCTTGTTGAGCTGCTTTAATTAACGCTGGGCTATTTGCTAAGCCTAGGTAGTTATTAGCACAAAAGTTAATAACCTTATCACCAGAGGCAACTTCAATTTGAGCCTGTTGCTGTGACGTGATAACACGCTCGCTTTTGTATAAGCCTTCAGCTTTCACTTCATCAATTTGCTGCTGCAACTGATTAAAAAACGCAGATGCTCTCATCTGTAATCTCCACATATTCTTGTACCTAATCAGAAATGATTAGCATGAATTTAAATTTTGCACCTATTGTAAAAGCTTAGACGAACAATTGCACTGTTTGCAGTTCGTCGCAAACCCTCAACTGGTGTGGGTTTGTGAACTTAAACTGGTCTTACCTCATAAATTATAAATATAAATTGGGTAAATCAGCTAAAGATTCACAAACAATATCGGCATGTTGTTCTGTTGACTCAGCATAACTTTGTCCTGAGCGAACTAAAACACGGGTAGCGATGTTAGCTCTTTCAGCAGCAATAAGGTCGCCAAGCTTATCACCGACCATAATACTTTGTGATGGGTCGATTTGATGCTCATCGATGGCTTGTAACAGCATACCCGGAGCAGGCTTGCGACAGTTGCACTCTTGCAAATAAGCAGGCTCAGCCTTGCTTGGATGATGCGGACAAAAATAGACATCAAGAATTGTAACGCCATGGCGTAAAAATTCGCCCTTCATCCACTCAGTAAGGTTGGAAAAATCTTGCTCTGAATAATAACCACGGCCGATCCCCGATTGGTTAGTTACTACCACAATTTTATAACCAGCGTCGGCGAAGGCTTTGCACGCTTCGAATACACCGGGTACAAATTCAAACTCTTCTGGTTTGTATACATAGCCATGATCAATATTGACCACACCATCACGGTCTAAAAATAAAACTTTGCTCATGACAATTGCTCTTTATCTACCACGTGGTCAAACATCGAAATCACCTTTTCTACACTTATTTGCGCCATTAAATCAGCCCCTTTAACGCGTGTTCCCCAAGGTAGCTGTTGCGCTGTTTTGCCTGTTTGTTCACGTAAATTTTGGTGATAAACCTCAACAACATACTCTTGATACAAATAAGGCCCTGTGCGTTTTGGGTTTGAGTGGGCATACAAACCAATAACAGGCGTTCCTACCGTTACAGCCATATGTGCAGGCCCAGTATCAGGAGCTAGCACTAACGCCGCACGCTTCAAAACACATAACAGTTCTTTTAGTTGAGTTTTCCCTACTAAGTTAAGCACAGGTGCCGAACTCTGCGCGATAATTTGCTCTGCAAGTTCAATTTCTAAAGGGGTTGGGCCGCCAGTAATAACTACCGAAAAGCCTTGTTGATGAGCATGTTCAGCAAGTGCAGCATAACGCTCGGGTAACCAATTACGCTCTTTTTTACTTGCCGCAGGCGAGATAACAAAAATACGCCCGGCTAAACGTTCTTCACCTAATAGCGCATCGGCTGCTTGTTGGTGCTGCTCGGTAATTGGCATTTGCCATTGAGGCTTGTAATCAGGCGTCCCAATTGCTTGAGCAAAACCTTTAAAGCCTTCTAATACATGCGCTTCAGATTGCGGGGCAATACGCTTGTTAATAAACAAGCTATGTAACTCTTTTGAGCGAGCCCAATCAAACCCCACTTTGACCTTTGCAGGAATACAGCGGGCTGCTAGATTCGCTCTGAGTGCGACTTGCATATGTAAGAGCACATCAAATTTACGCCCCTTGAACGTGTCTTTTAGTTGCTGATAAGCCTGTTTGCCTTGTTTTTTATCGAATACAACAAACTCAACACCTGGTAAATCGGCCAGTAACATGGCCTCAACTTTACCAATCACCCAGGTAATTTTTGCCTTCGGATGTGCCTTTTGAATTGCTTGCACTGCTGATAAGGCATGACATACATCACCAATAGCCGAAAGCCTTAAAATGCAAATATCTGAATAGGAGGTTGATTGAGTCACGTGCGCCCTTAGCTACAGCAAATAATATGCGATCTTAAATTAACTTGATGCTAATGCAAGCACTTATGCGAAAAGCTAAAAATACGGTAAGATAGCGCTAATTTTATTTAATCTTGAAGTTGTTATGTTTGAAACTCAGCATCTGCAAAACACCACCCTTTTGTGTCACCCAGCTTATAAAGACGAGCTCACGCAACAGTGGTTCGATGCCAATTATTGGCAACAACAAGATAAAATCGTTGGCGCAAAAAAAGGCCGTGCAACAGCGTGGTTTTTTAAACATCAACAGCTTACAGGCGTTCTTCGTCACTATTGGCGTGGTGGTTTAATAGGTAAGTTGCTGAGCGATCAGTACCTATATGTTGGTTTAAAGCAAACTCGAGTCTATAAAGAGTTTACACTGATGATGCGCTTACTTGAGCTTGGCCTAAACGTGCCGACACCTATTGCGGCAAAAGTGACCACCCGTGGCTTAATCTATCACGGCGATATCATCACCGAGGCAGTAACAGGCGCCAAAAGCGTGTTAGATATTTTAATCACGCGTCCACTTAGCCAGTCTGAGCTAAAAGCGATAGCAGTCACTCTCAGCGAGTTTCACAATCATGGCGTCTATCACGCAGATTTAAACATCAATAACATCTTGTTCGATGATACAGGTAAGGTGTTTATCATTGACTTTGACCGCGGTGAAATCAAACAGCCACATGCTAGCTGGCAAACAGAGAATATCAAACGCCTTGCCCGTTCATTTGCAAAAGAGCAAGGCCGTAATGAAGTGATGCATTGGCAACAAAGTGATTGGCAGTCACTGGTGTGTGACTACCAAGCATTGCTTAAGACTTAATTTTGCTAATTACGTTTGATGTTGAGCAGCCATTAAGAAACTCAAGTACTTCGACTTTTCCGCCATGGCGTAGAACATGATCGGCACCAGCAATTTGGTCAACGGTGTAATCGCCGCCTTTTACTAGCACATCAGGGCTAATTTGCTCAATTAGCTTAGCAGGCGTGTCATTTTCTTCAATGCTGCCAAATGGAATAACCCAATCAACTGACGCCAGCGCACTTAATACCATGGCACGCTCATCCAGTGGATTAATTGGTCTTTCTGGGCCTTTTAAGCGAGTGATTGATTCGTCGTTATTTAAGCCAACAACCAGCCTGTCACCTCGTGCTTTAGCCTGTGCTAGGTAGCGCACATGGCCTGCGTGAAGAATGTCAAAACAACCATTAGTGAAAACTATTTTTTCACCATTTTGCTTAGCAAACTCAATATGCTGAAGCACATCTTCAAACGGCGTTTGGTAATGCTCGCCGGTTTGCTGTAAATATTGACCAAGTTTACGGCTCAACTCTTCTGGCGACACGGTTGCGGCACCCAGTTTACTCACCGCAATACCAGCAGCGAGGTTGGCAATTTCGACCGCATCTTTTGCTGTCATACCCGCACCAAGCATCACTGCTAATGTTGCAATTACAGTATCGCCGGCGCCAGTAACATCGCTGACTTCAAGCTGCTGGGCTGCAAAATCATGTTTTTCTGCTTGGCTAATTAACGACATGCCCTGTTCTGAGCGCGTTAATAGCATCGCAGCGATGCCAGCCTCATTGATTAGATCACGAGCGCTTTGGGTTAAACTTTGCTCAGAGTCAGTTTTACCACCAGCAAGTTTAAATTCGTTTAAGTTAGGTGTTATATAATCTGCGCCACGGTATAAGCTTAAATCAGATGATTTAGGATCAATAAGAACCGTTTTACCCGCTTTCTTTGCAACCTGAACCATTTGTTGAATTAAGCTCAGTGAGCCTTTGTTGTAGTCAGAAAACAACACAAAATCGTAGTCATCTAAAACCAGCTCTAAACGGTTCAATAACAATTGGCTGTGTTGCTCAGTAAAGGTCTCTTCAAGATCAAGGCGCACAACTTGTTGATGGCGGCTGATTACTCGCATTTTAGAAATAGTTGGTAAATCGCAAACACTCACTAATTGCGAATCAATTTTTTCTGAACTTAAAATTGTTTCGAGGATTTGCCCACTTTCATCTTCACCAACCAAGCCTAGTAAACCTACTTTACCATCTAAACGAGCAATATTTTTTGCAACGTTTGCAGCGCCACCGGCTTTGTCTTCAAACTTACTGACTTTTACAACAGGTACTGGAGCTTCTGGCGAAATGCGTCCTGAATCGCCATGCCAGTATCTATCGAGCATGACATCACCAACGACTAAAATACGCGCCTTTGAAAGGTTTTTTAGTAACGCTAAATCCATTACTTTTGCTCCGCTACAACCATATCGATGGCTTCGCATAACCAATGCCCGATAAACATGTGCGCTTCTTGGATACGCGCGGTTTCATCATTTTTAATAATAATAGGTAGCTTAGCGATATCTTTTACTTTACCACCATCTCGACCTGTTAATGCCACAGTAAAGGCGCCGATTTCATTTGCCGCTGCCAGTGCAAGATTGATGTTAGGGCTAGTGCCAGATGTGGTTAAGCCAATCACCAAATCTTCAGGCTTACATAACGCCTGCACTTGGCGCTCAAATACAGTATCAAAGTGATAGTCGTTACTGTGAGCAGTTAAAATTGAGGTGTCTGTTGTTAATGCGATAGAAGCCAGCGGACCGCGCTCTAATTTATAACGCACAACAAACTCAGCAGCTAAATGCTGCGCATCAGCCGCACTTCCGCCATTACCAAACCAAATCACTTTACCACCTGCTTGCAAAGCACTGTGACAAGCTTCGAGTAGTTGCATTACTTCAGGGTGGTAGGTTTCCATCGTCTCAAACAACATTTGATGACGATTTAAACTTTCTAGGTAGCTTGCCGCTACAGAATCAAGATTTGACATAAATATTCCTTAAAAAGTATTAACGGCTTTGCTTACCAAAAATAGGCTACAGATAACCAAGTATAGTTATCGCCAAAAACATCTTCACCATAGGTAAGAGTTGTCTCTAATGTATGCTCGTTTAATTGACGCGTGTTACTTAGTTGAAGTTCAATTGCATCATCATATTCTCGACTAAATCCACCTATATCATACTCGTAGTTACTTTTATTAGAAATAGTTGAAACTTTAGCACGCCATAGAGACTGAAAAGATTCAGAATAAGTCACTTCTAAAACATTTACTTCAGACGGTACGCCGTCACCAAAGTAACGCTGATCTGCAGCAAAATGTCCAACAACAAATCCATCTACCGTATTACCCTTAGTAGGATAAATATAGTTTTTATACCAAAAGCTGTGCATATTGGTATGTTCAAATCTAAAACTTATTGAGTCTGTTAATTTTGGGAAAAAAGCCCCTAAACTATAAGCGACATTACCAAACTGATAGTTTTTGTGCTCTTTAGTATCTTCACCACCGTATTCAAGATAAAGCTCTGTTGGCAATCCCCAATTAAAGTTAATTACATTTGTAATTGAAGCGAACTGATCGCCCAGCTCCGCATCAGAGCTACCTACTAATGCAACATTATCATTTCCGGCAGGATCAAAAAAAGCATCAAATACATCTCCAGCATCTACTTTACGAGGCCCACCGCCAAACTGCATCATTCGGTTAAGGCCAATTTTCCAACCACTAATAGGTTCAATACTGAAGTGAGTACCCGCAAGTTTAGGCGTACCACTATGAAGTTCACCTTGATATAAAATACCATTCTCAACATGTTCTAACTCTGAATAATACAATTCAAAATCAAAATTCCACCAATTATGAGCAGGCTTTACCATACCGATCGAAATTGACGGGGCTGTTTTTGCGTTGGTTGAAATGATTTGTGCAGAATGCTTAAACGGCGAGAACCAATGTTCTTTATACCCAAGGTTTAACTGTAAATCTTCACCAGCAAAACTAATAAACGAATTGTAATTTACAAACTTATTTGCCTTGGCTCGGTAATCAACTCCAACCTGTACTAGCGTGTAATCATTGGCACGCCAAATACCTTCAAAAAAGCCTTGTCCCCATTCATCAGAGCTAAGTCCGCGTTGATTTGCTATTTTTTTACTGTTGTCTGTATCAACTTGTAATTTAACACCTGCACGTGTTACTGCATCATCACTTTGATAAGGCTTTATTTTATAACGGATAGCTGCGACTAGTCCTGGCTCTTTTTTTTCAAGCTCAAGAAGCGCACTTTCTACTTCCGATAAACGATAAGGTTTAACCATAGGCGCGCCTGTGGTTAAGGCAAACAAAGTATCTAATTGATGATCAAGCTGTGCATCCATGCCAATCGGTAAGTAGGCGGTAGGTGCTGCAAATAAAGGCATAGAACAACTTAGAAAAGCACCAATTACCGAGGCTTTTATCATTTTAAATTTCATAACTGCTTCGTTGATTTATTAAGTAACCGAAATATTACCAAATTAGCTAACAGTAAACACTTTAAAACTTTCTTTAATAACCCTTTTTAACATTTTATATTTAGATCCCAAAGGTTCCACGCTATCATAGCGTTTTACCTATATAGGCTAAGCAATGGCGCGCATTTTATACTCTTTACTTTTATACCTACTAAGCCCACTGGTTGTTTTTTACCTGTATGTTTTACGCGGCAAAAAGAATAAGGGTTACCGTGAGCATTTTGCTGAACGCTTTGGCTTGTCGAATTTGTCGCATCACGATGTTGTTTTCCATTGTGCCTCTGTAGGGGAAGTGTTAGCAGCAACGCCGCTTATTAAGGCCGTTCAATCAGAAAATCCAACACTTACTATTTTAGTAACCTGTAATACCCCAACGGGTCGCGAGCAAATAAAAAATAACTTTAAAGATGCGGTTAGCTGCTGTTATTTACCGATTGATTTTTTCTTCGCTACCAATCGATTTTTAAAACGTATCCAGCCAAAGGTACTGTGTATTTTAGAAACGGAACTTTGGCCAAACCTTATGGCGCAAAGCAACAATAACGGCACAAAGGTACTTGTATTAAATGCACGGCTTTCAGCTAAATCACAGCAAGGCTACCAAAAGGTCATGCCTTTAACTAAGGTGATAATGCAATCAATTAGCGACTTGGCCAGTCACAATCAAGATGATGCAAAACGTTTTATTGAACTTGGTTTAAAGCCTGAAAAGGCACGCGTATTTGGCTCAATTAAATTTGATATCACGCCTACAGAAGAGCAATTAAATAAAGTTGCAGCACTAAAAAAACAGTATAACAACGAGCGCTTTATCTGGGTTGCAGGCTCCACTCACCCTGTTGAACATGCGCTTATTTTAACTGCTCATGAGAAGCTATTAAAAGCGTTACCCAACGCACTTTTGATTATTGCTCCACGTCACCCAGAGCAATTTGATAAAGTCGCTGAAGTTTTAAAAAACTCAAATTTGAGCTTTAGTCGTCGCAGTGAAGATAACTATAACAACCAACAAGTTGTGTTAGCTGACACGTTAGGTGAGTTACAATGCTTATATGGTGTGGCAAACATCAGCTATGTTGGCGGTAGTTTAATAGAGCGAGGCGGCCATAACCCGTTAGAGTCAGCAGCGTTTTCTGTTGGCGTATTAGCAGGGCCTCATACCTATAACTTCGACCATATTTATCCTGAACTGATTAGTGCTCAGGGAGCTAAAACCGTTACCGATGAAAATCACCTTGCTGACACACTTATCGCTTTGAGCACTGATGTACAAGAGACGATTAAGCTCGGTCAACAAGCTGCGAAATGCGTTGCTAACAATCAAGGCGCCATCAGTAAAACGGTTAATTTAATTGAGCTTTACTTAGAAAAGTAAGATAGAAAAGTAAAATAGAATAGAGAAATAATGTGACTTCAAAGCAAGCGATGAATCGCCCAGAAATACAAACGCGCGAATGGGTATCAAGCGTAATCGTAAAATACAATTTCTGCCCGTTTGCCCGTAAAGAAGTTGAAAGCAATTGCATTCATTATCAAATTAGTCAGTCTATTACGCTTGATGATGCAGTAATGGATATGCTTGAGCAATGTAGCGCGTTAGACCAACAAGCAGAGCGCGAAACCACTTTGTTGATGTTTGAGCAAGGCTTTAAAGATTTTGAAGAGTTCTTAGATTTAGTCGATTTAGCCAATGCGCTTTTAGCTGCGCAAGGCTATGAAGGTAAGTATCAAATAGCCAACTTTCACCCTGACTATGTATTTGCTGATAGCGATGACAGCGATGCTGCAAACTATACGAATCGTGCACCTTACCCAACACTGCATTTAATCCGTGAAGCCAGCATGAGCGAAGCGTTAGACAACTACGATGAACCCGAATCTATCCCAGAGCACAATATTAAACTTGCAAGACGCAAAGGCATCGACTTTTGGCAGCAGCTGCTGCAAAACTGCATCGATAAGCGCTAACACCTACCGGCGTTATAAAGATAAAAAGCCAGCAATGCTGGCTTTTTGTTTATTATAGCGATTAAATTTAGTGAGTTATTTTTTTACCCACTCACCGTTCACTTCAATGTAGTGACCCGGCTTCGTTTTTTCGATAGTTTTAGCAGCTGCAAGTGCTTCAACTTGCGCTAACGAAAGATTGTTCTTTTTCGCAAGTTTTAAATATTGCTCTTTACGCTTTGCATTAATTTCATCAACGACCGCTTTTGCTTCGCTGTTATTAACCACTAAACCTAAATAGCCTGAGCTGTCTTCACCCACTAGGCCTTGGCTTTTTGCATCATCAAGGCTGATAGCCCAAGCAGAGAAGGATAAACAAACAGCACTGATCAAGGTGATCACATTTAGTTTTTTAAGTTGTAATTTACGCATGTGTGCTCCTTAGAATAATTCGCTGTCATCACTGAATAAGGTATCTAGTTCTTTATCCACTTTTACGCGGATCTCATGGTCAACTTTTACATTTAAGTTGATTGTAATCGGCTCTTTTGCTGCCACCTCAACACGATGCGTACAGGCACTCAGCATGCCTACCGCCGTCAGCATTACTAACCACTTAGCCATCATTGCTTCCTTTTTTTTGCATACTCTTTCTCAACTCTTTGAGTAATTTCATCACTTAAACGCAGCGCTCTAAGTAAAGTAAATACATTCTCTTCATGATTATAATTAAAGTTCACTGCTTGCTGCTGCGCTTCATTATAACCCTCTAAATTTACACCTAAATGTAACCAACCATCCGGTTTGAGATTAACACTGCTGCGTAGTTTTTTAATATCTAAATTCTCAAGTAAACTCAGCGTGGTACTCAGCTCTTGTTGCTGCGCTTTTACCGCTTCAAAGCCCGCATTATTAGTGATCAGTAATTTACCATCACCCTGATTAACTAACTGCCCTTGCTTTACCTCGATACCCTGTTGACTTATTACAACGGGTAAAGTGCCTGCTAAGCGCCCACTTAAGCTAATCCCTGATTCAGCATCAAGGGTGACCAATTTACTGGCATCAATATTTTCAAATTTAACAGTCGCGGTTTGGTTATCACTGAGTGGGCAGAACTTATTCACCACAAATGCCCCGCCCATAACCTGACCAGTTAGATTAGCTGCGCAAGGCTGATTAGCTGTTACCTGCAACTGACCTTGTATATTTTTGACCACGGCACCTGCGCGCAGTTCATTGAGTGTAAATTTAGTCGCTGCAATATTAAGCTGCCCTGAATTAAACGTGCCGTTCAAATTCACTGCAAAATCATTCGCTAGATAATCATTATAAAGCGCACTGAATTTACTTATTTGCACGCGCCCTTGTGCTTGTTGAAGATTTACATCCCCTTTTATATTGCCCGAAACGACTCCATCAGTGACTGTAGCAAGCGGCTCAAACTGAGCAATTATCGGGTTTAGCTTGGATACTGCCTGCTCTGGTATCACTAATTCAAATGGGTGAGCAACCTCAGACATATGATGGCTAACAAGCGCTTCAAAGCCATCTGCAAACACATGATGCGTTGCCTGCAAGGCGCGGCTTTGAAGAGCTTTTGACACAACAGACAACTTATTTAAGCTAAGCTCTGCTGTTGATAATTTAGCGGCAGTGGTTTTGGCATCAATATCAGCAAATAACTCCCCCACACTGAGATCTGTACTAAGAGTAAGCTCATTGCTAATTTTTGCTGCGTTAATATCATCATAAGTTAATGATTTAACTTTGCTATTAGCGATAACAACTAGGTGCTGCTGGGCATTATACTCAGCGTTAATTGCGCTGCTAAAATCAGCTATCTGTGCACCCGATATTAGGGCGTTTTTAACACTGATATTGGTATTCAGTTTAGCTGTAGGGCTAGTAAATAACCCTTCAATATTTAGCTTTCCTTTAGCCCCAATATCTTCAACCCCAAAACCCTCAGTCAAGGCGCCATCAGCCTGAAAATCTAAAAATGCAGGTAGTGAATCCACCAACAGTTGAAAATCAGCGCTAACGCTGCTTTCATGCAAATGTGCGTTTAGCTTAAGCTCATCTATATCTTTACTATTAAAATAAATGCTAACTTGGCTATTCAGTGATGTGAGCGGATCCAGCAAAGAAAGGGATGTATTACTGACTGTCACCTCACTTTGCCCTTGTATAGCTTGCAGCTTTATGATTGGGGCTGAAAGATTTTTATCTTCTACACTCACTGGTTTTTCAATGTGTAACTGCCAAGTAAGCGGTAACTGCGCTTCAATAAATGATTGATGCTGTTGGTCTGCGATGGTGTTTAAGCAGTCTCGCTTTGCGCTCAGTTGATTTTGTAAAGCAGATAAATCCACGTATAAATGCTGTTGATTTAATTGATACTTAGCACTCAATTGCCCTTCACTGGCAAAACCTAGGTCACACTCCCCTACAGCATGCTGATAACTTGCATTGATTGAGCTTTCAATTGCAACTGTAATTCCATCAAACTTAATCTGTGATTGAGTGGTAAAATGGCTGCTTGTTGGCAATGTTACGAACCGCTCAGCCACTTGCTCATCAAAGGTGATGTTGGCTTTGACTTCATAATTAGATATTACAACGTCAGCATTGAGATCCCGTGAAATCGTAAAATGATTTAGGCGTTTTTCTTGTATCGCCAACCTAACAGGATTTTGGGTAAACGGTGAAACTACATCAAGCTGCTCAATACTTATTAGCGGTCTTTGCTCGGGTAATACCAAAGCAAGCTTTTTAAATTCAGTTTGTGAAGTGTCAGGTTGTTGATTATTACTCTGATTGCTAATTATAAGATTGGCTCGAGAAATACTAACCTGTTGCTTATTCGCAATAATGCCAGCTAACTCAATTTGCTGCCCTTGGTAGGTTAAGCATAATTTCTCGATATTCAAATCAAGCTTGCGAGTTAATGACCAATCAATGCAGTGAAGCTCAGCACCATTTTTACTGAGCATAGGCGTTAAGTACCACGATGTCAGTGGTAATCTGAACAGATACGCCAACAGCACCATGCTTAGCACGATACCTAGCAACCCAACACACGCCCGCTTAAAACTCAAAAAACTCTCCTTGCTTCTCGCTTCTCGCTTCTCGCTTCTCGCTTCTCGCTTCTCAGAACATTATAAACAAAAAGGCCACACATGATAGTGCAGCCTTTTTAGTTTAAACGGTTTGTATGAACCTAGCTTGTATAGCTAGGCACACAATTAAGTTCTAGCCAACGCTTTTACGAGCGTTGCGGAACATACGCATCCACGGGCTATCCTCTTTCCACTCATCTGGGTGCCATGAGTTAGCAACCGTACGGAATACACGCTCTGGGTGCGGCATCATCACCGTTGCACGACCGTCAGTAGAAGTAATACCTGTGATACCTTCTGGTGAGCCATTCGGGTTAGCTGGGTATTGCGTTGTTGGGTTACCGTAGTTATCAACAAACTTCACTGCCACAGTACCTGACTCAAGCGCTGCTTTAACTGCATCAGTGTTTGCGAACTCAGCATGACCTTCACCGTGAGAAACAGCGATAGGCATACGTGAACCAGCCATACCGTTAAAGAATACCGATGGGTTTTCTTGTACTTCTACAAGGCTAAAGCGAGCTTCAAAACGCTCTGACTTATTCGTTACGAAACGTGGCCAATGCTCAGTGCCTGGGATCAATTCTTTCAATGTTGAAAGCATTTGACAGCCATTACACACACCTAAGCTGAATGTATCTTCGCGGTGGAAGAAGCTTTGGAACTGCTCACGCGCCATCTCATTAAATAAGATTGACTTAGCCCAGCCTTCACCTGCGCCTAATACGTCACCGTAAGAGAAACCACCACATGCCACTAAGCCTTTAAATTGCTCAAGTGTTAAACGACCTTCAAGAATGTCGCTCATGTGCACGTCAACCGCGGCAAAGCCTGCACGGTTAAATGCCGCCGCCATTTCTAAGTGAGAATTAACACCTTGCTCACGTAGAATCGCCATTTTCGGCTTCGCACCAGTTGCAATGTAAGGTGCTGCAACATCTTCGTTTAAGTCAAAGTTTAGTTTTACGTTAAGACCTGGGTCTTTTGCGTCAAACTTAGCGTCAAACTCTTGCTTTGCACACTCTGGGTTATCACGACGCGCTTGCATTTGGTAAGTTGTTTCTGCCCAAATAGTACGAAGCTCAGTGCGCGTGTGGTTAAGAACCACATCATCACCACGAGTGAATACCACGCGGTCATCAGCGTTTAGTGCACCAATTTCATGGCTGATAGCAGCTAAGCCGTGATCAGCAAGAACCGCTTTCACTGCGTCTAAATCAGCGTTTGCTACTTGGATAACCGCACCTAGCTCTTCATTATAAAGCGCTTCGATGTCTGAACCTGTTAAGCCTGCAAGGTCAACTGTTACACCCGTGTGGCCAGCAAATGCCATTTCAGCGATAGTTGTGAATAAACCACCATCTGAACGGTCATGGTAAGCAAGTAGCTTGTTATCAGCAACAAGCGCTTGCATTGCTTCGTAGAAGCCTTTTAATAGAGCTGGGTTATCAACGTCAGGCGTTACATCACCTAGTTGCTTATAAACCTGTGCAAGGCTTGATGCGCCCATGCGGTTTTGACCCGCACCTAAATCAACTAATAATAGTGATGACTCACCTTTATCAGTGCGTAGCTGTGGCGTTACTGTTTTACGCACATCTTCAACACGACCAAAGGCAGTAATGATCAGTGATAATGGTGCAGTAACTGATTTTTGCTCACCGTTTTCATCCCATTGAGTTTTCATCGACATTGAGTCTTTACCCACAGGAATAGTTAAACCGAGTGCCGGACAAAGCTCTTCACCTACCGCTTTTACAGCTTCGTAAAGACCCGCATCTTCGCCAGGGTGACCTGCTGCAGCCATCCAGTTTGCAGATAGCTTGATATTTTCAAGGCCACCGATGTTCGCACACGCGATGTTCGTTAGTGACTCAGCCACAGCTAAACGAGCAGAAGCACCGTAGTTTAAAAGTGCAGCTGGTGTACGTTCACCTAGTGACATTGCTTCACCGTGGTAAGTATCAAACGCAGCGGCTGTTACCGCACAGTTTGCTACTGGCACCTGCCAAGGACCTACCATTTGGTCACGCGCAACTAAACCCGTTACCGTACGGTCACCAATGGTGATTAAGAATGTTTTCTCAGCAATCGTTGGTAAGCGTAATAAACGCTGTGCAGCATCTGCCGCATCAATGTTAGCAACGTCTAATGGTTGCGATTGTGCTTTTTTCGATTCAACTTCGCGGTGCATTTTTGGTGCTTTACCAAGTAAAACATCAAGCGGAAGATCAACTGGGTTGTTACCAAAGTGGCTATCTTCAACCGTTAAGTGACGCTCTTCTGTTGCTTCACCAATAACAGCGTATTCTGCACGTTCACGTTTACAGATTGCTTCAAAGCGCGCGAAGTCTTCTGCTGCAACTGCTAATACGTAACGCTCTTGAGATTCGTTACACCAAATTTCGTGTGGTGCCATACCCGGCTCATCGTTAGGAATATCACGAAGTTGGAATTTACCACCACGACCACCGTCGTCTACAAGCTCAGGGAATGCGTTAGAAAGACCACCTGCGCCCACATCGTGGATGAAAGCGATTGGGTTTGCATCACCTAGCTGCCAACATTTATCAATAACTTCCTGACAACGACGTTCCATTTCTGGGTTTTCACGTTGTACCGATGCAAAGTCTAAGTCTTCATTTGATTGGCCTGATGTCATACTAGACGCAGCACCACCACCTAGGCCGATGTTCATTGCCGGACCACCTAGTGCAATTAGCTTAGCACCTACAGGGATTTCGCCTTTTTGAACATGCTCAGAACGAATGTTACCTAAACCACCTGCAAGCATGATTGGCTTGTGGTAACCACGTACCTCGATACCATTATGGCTTGATACTTTCTCTTCGTATGTACGGAAGTAACCAAGTAAGTTAGGACGACCAAATTCGTTATTGAATGCCGCACCACCTAATGGGCCTTCAGTCATGATATCAAGTGCATTTACGATACGACCAGGCTTACCAAAGTCTGTTTCCCATGGCTGCTCGTAGCCAGGAATTCGTAGGTTAGATACAGTGAAACCAACTAAACCTGCTTTAGGCTTAGAACCACGGCCTGTAGCACCTTCATCACGAATTTCACCACCAGAACCTGTTGATGCACCTGAGAATGGCGCAATCGCTGTTGGGTGGTTGTGCGTTTCAACTTTCATCAAGATTTCGATGTTCTCTTGATGGTATGCGTACTCGCCTTCGTTATTTGGGAAGAAACGACCTGCTAGCGAGCCCTTCATTACCGCTGCGTTATCTTTATATGCAGATAGTACGTTTTCAGGGTTTTGCTCGTAAGTGTTTTTGATCATTTTGAACAATGATTTTGGCTGTTCGATACCATCAATTGTCCAATCGGCGTTAAAGATTTTGTGACGACAATGCTCAGAGTTTGCTTGTGCAAACATGAATAATTCGATGTCGTTCGGGTTACGCCCTAACTTTTGGAAGTTTTCTACCAAGTAATCAATTTCGTCATCTGCAAGCGCAAAACCTTGCTCAACGTTTGCTTTAGCAAGCGCTTCACGGCCACCACCTAAAATGTCAACTGATGACATTGGACGCGGCTCATCGTGACGGAATAATTTAGCTGCATCAGCCATATCCGCGTGCGTTGCTTCAGTCATACGGTCATGTAATAACGCTGCAACTTCAGCTGTTTGCTCAGCTGATAAGTTACCTTCTACGTAGTATGCAATACCACGCTCAACACGGTGAACTTGGCTTAAGCCACAGTTATGTGCGATATCAGTTGCTTTTGATGCCCAAGGCGAGATAGTACCAGGACGCGGCGTTACAAGAATTAACGTGCCAGCAGGGGTATGCTCGGCAATTGTTGGACCGTAAGTAAGCAGTTTTTCCAGCTTGGTTTGCTCATCAGCTGAAAGCTCAGCTGTAAGATCAGCAAAATGCATGAACTCTGCGTAAACGTCAGTGACTGGAAGTTGTGCCTGTTGGCAACGCGCTAAAATTTTCTGAACTCTAAAATCGGAAAGTGCTGGTGCACCACGAAGGATCAACATAGGTATTTTCATCCGGGGTTAGGGATTGAACGATATTTTAGGCGCATATTATAGTGCAAATAACGTCTAGATTTAACTCAAAATTACGCTTTTATTTAAATAATCTTCATAACCGCTTTTAAGGTTGCAACAATTAACTAGCTTAGTCGTCTTTATTTCTCTGCAGGTTCTTGTTCTGTATGACTTATCTACCATCTGCCTTGTTATAGTTATTAATTTTTAAATAGATCTATAACACTATTCGCCAAGTGACGTGGCTTAGAAGTTTTGTTATAACACTAAGGTAATGGTTTAAGGGGCATTTATAATTTATGCAAAAGTTACTCGCTATTTTTAGTTTAGTGCTCATGTTATGTGCGTGCGATATGCAACAGCAACCGTCGCAACTTGCTCATATCAAGGCGCAGAACAAAATTAGAGTCGGCACATTAGCTGGTGCGAGTAATTACTATCAGGCTCCACAAGGTGTGCAAGGCTTTGAATATGAGCTCGCCCAAGAATTTGCTGATTATGTTGGTGTAGAGCTCGAGATGGTGCCTTTTTTTAATCTATCCGATATGTTCGCACGCTTAGAAAGTGGCGATTTAGATATTATAGCGTCAGGTCTTACCTATAATACAATTCGGGCAGAGCATTACCGCTTCGGCCCAACCTATCGCACCATAAGCCAAAAACTAGTTTATAAGCAAGGCCGTAATAGACCCCGTGAATTTGCGGATTTAACCGGCAATCTGACTGTTCTCGCCAAAAGCAGTCACTCGTTGGCACTACAACAATTAAAACAACTTAATCCAGAACTTAGCTGGAACGAAACAGAAGATATGGATGAAGAAGAGCTTCTGCAAGCTGTTATCGACGGTGAAATTGATTACACCCTAGCAGACTCGCACACCTTATCGCTGTTTCGCCGCTACCACCCAAACTTGAGTATCGGCTTTTCGGTTACCCGTAATGATCCTATCGCTTGGTTACTAAGAAAAGATGGTGATGACTCTTTATATGCCCTCATGGTGCCATTTTTTGGCGACGTCAAACAAAGCAACCAGCTTTATGTGTTAGAAGAAAAATATTTCGGCCATGTTCGCCAGTTTAATTATGTGAACACACTTGCTTATATTGAAGCAATAAAAGACACCTTACCCAAATATCAACCTTGGTTTGAGCAATACGCAGGTAACATAGACTGGCGATTACTGGCAGCTTTGAGTTATCAAGAATCAATGTGGAACCCAAGGGCTAAGTCACCAACTGGTGTTCGCGGTATTATGATGCTAACCCAAGCAACGGCAAAACAGGTCGGCGTAACAAATCGCCTAGAGCCTGAGCAAAATATTAAAGGCGGTGCGCAGTATCTTGCCAAAGTAATTTCTTGGATCCCTGAACGCATTCCGCAGCCCGACAGAACCTGGTTTGCCTTAGCCTCTTACAATGTTGGCTGGGGACACGTCAACGACGCACGCATTATTACCGAGCAAGAAGGTGCAAGCCCCGATAAATGGGCTGATGTTAAAAAGCGCTTACCGCTTTTAATTAAAAAGCGTTACTATCGAAAAACCAAATATGGTTATGCCCGTGGCGATGTTGCAGTAAAATACGTTGATAATATTCGTCGCTATTACGACGCACTGGTTTGGCTTGATGAAAATGATGCGATTGCTAACCCAAGCGAAGAAGAACAAAGCACTGAAGAAGCTAAACCTGAAGCGCAAGTAAGCGAACCAAAGCCAAATGACAACACGCAACAAACCAACTCAGAGCAGCAAGAATTAGAAAACAACTAACTTCAAGCACCGAAATCTGTTTACTTGTCATCAAATGATCATTATCTTCCTGTAGAGATCAATATAATGCTTTACTCTCACTTAAGGAGCACTCATGTTAAAAAGAAGACGCACGACACATAAGTTTAAGCGTAATGTTATTTACTCAACGGCGACCCGCCGTCGTATCATGCTACGTAATACACACAAAAAAGTTATTTGGCGTCGCCGCTTATTTGCGATGCAGTTAATGGAAGCACAAGTTCCTGCAACGCCGGTTGTATAACTAGGCGTTGCGAGCAGCCAGCTTTGCCGCCTTTTTCTCTTCTCTACGACGCTTAAAAAACGCTGAAATTACCGCCCCACACTGCTCACTCATAACATCGCCGGTTACTTCAACTTGATGATTAAGCCTAGGTTCTTGCAGCAGATTCATAATTGATCCTGCCGATCCCGTTTTGGCATCTTTAGCACCAAATACCAATCGCTTAATACGGCTATGCACCAACAGACCTGCGCACATAGAACAAGGTTCTAACGTTACATACAAGGTGCAATCGATTAATCGGTAGTTATTAAGAGCTTTACCCGCTTCGCGGATTGCCATCATTTCAGCATGAGCGGATGGGTCGTTATCGATAATTGAGCGGTTATAACCATAAGAAATCAGTTGATTGTCTTTTACCAGCACAGCACCAACCGGAATTTCATTAATCGCAGCCGCTTCATTGGCGTAGTTTAATGCTTTTTCCATCCAATATTGGTCGCTAAATTGTTCGCTCATATATCACACAAATCTTGTAAAACTGTGAGTAATTATACCTAGTTAGTGAAAAATGTCGGCAATAAATACTGCTACACTTAAAAATTAACGCAAAATTTAGTGGCTTTTTCATGGCTCAATGGACCCATATTGCGCTATAATCTCGCGCTTTTTTTATTTAGCTTACAACACGGGTAGCAAATGAAATTTCCTGGACGCCGCAGGCATAAACATTATTTTCCGGTGGAAGCCAAAGATCCACTGACGAATCAACTTAACTCAACCGACCGACTACAACGTAGTTATATTACGGGTATCGACCAAATTGTGGTAGATATTGAAGCGAAAGTTGATCAAGCTTTCCTAGATGAATTTCAATTGCGCCGTGGCATGTCGCAAGTGATCGATAACGATATTACCAACGCGCTATACGACAGACTAAAACTCGACAATATGATCGATTATGAGTTTGCCGGTGGTACGGTAGGTAACACCATGCACAACTACTCTACCCTAGCTGACGACCGTTCAGTGTTGTTAGGGGTAATGAGTGAAAATATCAAAATCGGCAGCTATGCATACCGTTTTTTATGTAACACCTCTAGCCGCGTTGACCTTGACTACCTTCAGCCTGTAGATGGCCCTATTGGTCGTTGTTTTACCTTAATTGACGAGACCGGTGAGCGTACCTTCGCAATCAGCGCGGGGCTTATGAATCACCTTCGCCCTGAATCAATCGATCAGGCACTTATTGAGAATTCATCAGCACTGGTGATCAGCGCATACCTAATGCGTACTCAAGGTGATGAAACCATGACAGAAGCGACCATGCAAGCAGTGAAATATGCCAATGATGCCGGTGTGCCTGTGGTTTTAACCCTTGGCACTAAGTTTCTAATTGAACAAGACCCTGCTTGGTGGGCTGATTTTGTAAAAGAGCATGTTGATATTCTTGCTATGAACGAAGAGGAAGGCCTTGCTATTACTGGCTTTGAAGATCCGCTTCTGGCAGCCGACAAAGCGCTAGATTGGACTGATTTAGTTATTTGTACGGCTGGAGAAAAAGGCTTGTTTATGGCCGGTTACGTCGACGACTCATTCAAGCGTGAAACAGAATACCCGTTATTACCAGGCGCGATTGCTGACTTTAACCGTTATGAATTTTCTCGCGCTATGCGTAAAGACGACTGCCAAAACCCTATTCGTGCGTACAGCCACACAGCACCGTTTATGGGTGGCCCAGATAGTATTAAAAACACCAATGGCGCAGGCGATTGTGCTCTGGCCGCGGTACTGCATGACCTATCAGCAAACGTTTACCACAAACTTAATGTGGCAAACTCAGCGAAGCATCAGCAACCTGCTATGACCTACTCATCGCTTGCACAAATTAGTAAATACGCTAACCGTGCAAGTTATGAAGTACTTGTTCAGCACTCGCCACGTTTATCGCGAGGTTTACCTGAACGTGAAGATTGTTTAGAGCAAGTTTACTGGGATCAATAATCTCCACTAAAAAATCGAAATATCCAGTTTCTGGGATAAACGCTCAAGAGCCGCTATCCCAGCCACTGAGTTACCATACGAGTTAAGTCTTGGCGCCCACACAGCCACAGTAAATTGATTTGGTAACACAGCTAAAATAGTACCCGATACCCCTGACTTACCCGGCATACCAACACGGTAGCCAAAATCCCCTGCAGCATCGTATAAACCACTGGTAAACAGTAACGAGTTTAACTGCTTATTTTGCCTTGCACTAAGTACTTCATGGCCATTGGCATCTTTACCTTGGTTTGCTAAGTAATTGTAAGCTTTTGCTAATTCTACGCAGTTTAACTCTATGGCACAGAAGTTAAAATAAGCCCATAGCACATCATCAACTTCATTATTAAAGTTGCCAAATGACTTCATTAGATGCCCCATCGCGGCGTTGCGATGACGAAACTCATATTCAGAATTCGCCACTTTCTTATCAATAACAACCTGAGCATTCCCTGATAACTGGCGAAATGACTCAAGCATAGAGTGCATTGGGGCAGATAAACGGCTATATAACGCGTCACAGGTGACAATCGCGCCGGCATTAATAAATGGGTTGCGTGGTATGCCCTGTTCAAACTCAAGCTGTGTAAGAGAATTAAAAGCGGTGCCTGAAGGCTCTTTACCAACTCGTTGCCAAAGCTCATCACCATAACGCTGAAGTGCTAAGGTTAAGGTCATTACTTTAGAAACAGATTGAATTGTAAAACGCGCACTACAATCACCCGCGCAATAGGTTTGCCCATCTACTGTATGAATAGCAATGGCAAACTGGTTTGGCTCAACCTCTGCAAGCGCAGGAATATAATCAGCAACCTTCCCTTGGCTCAGTAATGGTTGAACTTCTTTTGTGATTTCATCTAATACATGTTGATAATCAATCTGTGACATACCGCGTCCTTTAAAACAAAAAGCCCCGCATTTGCGAGGCTTTGTAGTCTACTAAAGATGGTTTGCTATAGCGATTGCTATTAGCTCATAGCTGATTGCAGTTTTTTCATCGCTGTTTTTTCTAGCTGGCGAACACGCTCTGCTGAAACGTTATATTTCTCAGCAAGCTCTTGTAATGTTGCTTTATCGTCAGCTAACCAACGTGCACTTACGATGTCTTGAGAACGTTCATCAAGGGTTTTTAACGCGCTGAATAAACGTGCATGAGACTGTTCTTGCCATTGCTGCTCTTCGATATCATCAGCAAGGTCAGCACTGCCATCTGTTAAATACTGTACTGGCGAGTATGTGCTTGTTGGTGCGTCGTCATTGTCGTCGCCCGTTAAGTCAAAGCCCATATCTTGGCCACTCATACGTGATTCCATCTCACGTACTTCTTTTTCACTTACACCTAGCTCATTAGCAACTGTGCTAACCTCAGCTTGGTTAAACCAACCTAAACGCTTTTTGTTTTTGCGTAGGTTGAAGAATAATTTACGTTGCGCTTTAGTTGTTGCAACTTTCACGATACGCCAGTTTTTTAGTACGTATTCATGAATTTCGGCTTTGATCCAGTGTACTGCGAATGAAACTAAGCGAACACCTACACTTGGGTCGAAACGTTTTACCGCCTTCATCAGACCGATGTTACCTTCCTGAATTAAATCAGCTTGCGGTAAGCCATAACCTGAATAGCTTTTCGCAATATGAGCAACAAAGCGTAGATGCGACATAATGAGTTGCTTCGCAGCTTCAAGATCACCTTCTTCCTGAAGACGTGTCGCCAACTGCTTTTCTTTCTCTGCATCAAGCATAGGAATAGTGCTAACCGCTTGAAGGTAGCCGTCCATACTTGCGCTCTGTTGACCTGCAGTAAGTGCCATTGCGTATAAATCTTTACTCATTTTTCACCTCAGTGATAAACATTTGAAACCATCTTAGCACTCTTTAAGCGAGAGTGCTAACTTCAATTAAAAACTTTTTTAAAGTTCAAATCAAGTGGTTTTTTTAAGATAATTTTATTTTACTTTAAGGCGCTGAATAAGCGATGAATTCTAGCTTTTAAAGGTATTTTGAAAGATATATAGCCCACCATTCAAAATCTAAACAAACAGCATAAAGGCTTAATATGACAAATTAACGACAAGCAAAAGCGCTAAAATAATAGCGCTGATAGCTACACTTTATCGGGTTCAATTTCTTTTATATAGCGGTTAACTGATAGGTAAGAACCAACAAATCCTAACCCTGTTGCAAGAGCGACTAAAATGCCAAACTCTGTGAGTGTTAAACCAATTAAGTCAAAGCTGGTTTCATAAACACCCGCAACATCACTTACAGCAGCACCAAGCCACCACATCATTAATGCAACACAAATAAAAGAGAACAAACCGCCAATAATACCGTACCAAATCCCTGTCCATAAAAATGGCGCATGAATAAAGGTGTTTGTCGCCCCAACTAACTTCATCACCTGAATTTCATCTTTCTTATCCATGATTGATAAGCGGATAGTATTACCAATGATCAGGGTGACGGAGGTTAATAATAGTAGAGCAATGGTGATCACGCTTTCTTTTAATAAACTTAAAAGTGCATTTAATCGCTCAAGCCAAGCAATATCGAGTTTACCAAAATCCACTTCTCTTTCGCCTTCAAGCTTTTGCAGTAATTGTTTTGCTGTATTTGGCTGACGGTATCGTGCTGTCGGCGTGACGATAACAACATCAGGTAACGGGTTCGCATCTAAATATTCAAGTGCTTGGCCAAATCCTGATACTTGTTTAAATTCAGTGAGGGCATCGCCCTTTGATATAAACTCTACTTTATCTACTTCAGGGTAGAGTGCTAAACGCTTAACCAAGGTTTGCGTTTGCTGTTCGCTCATAGTTTCTTTTACGAACAACGAAATCTCTGCTGCATCTTCAAAACCACTGCTCACTTGCGAGACATTTTTAACCACTAAATAAAGCGTCGCTGGCAGTGTTAAGCTTAATCCTAATACGGCAATGGTCATCAATGAAGCTAAAGGCGTTCGCCACATTTCACCGAGGCTGTGCACACCTTGGCGAATAAGATTAATAAAGAAGAAATAAGGCGCTGCTAAAAATGACTTCTTCTGACGTTCGTTTTGGCTGTTGCGGCTTTTAAACAATAAACTCATAGTGCCCCCTCAGCTAACGGATCGTCAATCATACGGCCATCTTTCAGTGTTAGACTGCGATAACGCATACGCGCAATTAAGCCAATATCATGGGTTGCAATCAGCACGGTTGTACCATGATTATTAAAGTCTTCGAATAAACGTAAAATGTCCATCGAAAGCTCAGGGTCTAAGTTACCGGTTGGTTCATCAGCTAATAGAATTGGCGGTGAATTAACGATAGCGCGAGCAATACCCACACGCTGCTGCTCACCACCTGATAAGGTTGCAGGATTACACTTCGCTTTATCAAGTAACCCGACTTTATCAAGCGCACCATGAACACGCTTAGCTATTTGCTTGTGGTGCGTACCTTCAATAATTAAAGGTAAGGCAACATTATCAAACACTGAGTAACGTTCTAGTAAGCGGTGATTCTGAAAGATGATACCAATATCGCGGCGCACGTAAGGGATCTGGCGTGATTTAACCGCATTTAAATCAACACCATTAATAAGCACCTGCCCTGCCGATGGACGCTCCATCAAACTAATAAGCTTCAATAGGGTACTTTTACCTGCACCACTGTGCCCAGTTAAAAAGGCCAGTTCGCCAGGCTTAATATGAAAGCTGACTTTTTCAAGGGCACGATGGCCACCTGGGTATGTTTTACTGACTTGCTGAAAATTTATCATTTTAGTTATCAATCATCTTGCAGCGAAAAAGGGAGCAAACTCCCTTTAGTTAATTATGCGTCATCCTCGTCTTGGCTAAATAGTGCATCAATAAAGTCACTACTATTAAAGGTACGTAAATCATCAATACCTTCACCAACACCAATGTAACGAATTGGGATATTAAATTTATCTGCAACGGCGAAAATCACACCACCTTTAGCGGTACCATCTAGTTTAGATAAAGTAATGCCCGTTAAACCAACACATTCATTAAATAATTTAACTTGGCTAATTGCGTTTTGACCTGTACCTGCATCTATAGTTAGCATAACTTCATGCGGCGCATCTGGGTCAATTTTCTTCATTACACGGGCAATTTTCTCAAGCTCTTGCATTAGGTTATCTTTATTTTGCAAGCGACCTGCTGTATCGGCGATTAACACGTCAACATTACGGGCTTTTGCCGCCTGAAATGCATCAAAAACCACTGACGCACTGTCTGCACCTGTATGCTGGGCAATCACAGGAATGCTATTACGCTCACCCCATACTTGCAGCTGCTCAACCGCCGCAGCGCGGAACGTATCACCAGCAGCAAGCATCACTGACTTACCTTCGTTTTGGAACTGCTTAGCTAATTTACCAATCGTGGTGGTTTTACCTACACCATTTACACCCACCATTAAGATAACAAATGGCTTTTTGTCACCACTTACAACCAGCGGCTGCTCAGCGGTTTTAAGCATACTTGCCATTTCTTGCTTCATTAACTCATATAAAGCATCGCCATCTTTTAATTGCTTACGATCAGCGGCATCGGTTAGGTTATCAATCAACTTCATGGTTGTATCAACACCTAAATCGGCTGTTAGTAATTGTGTTTCTAGTTCTTCAAATAACTCATCGTCAATTTTCTTACCACTAAAAATAGACGCAAAGCCAGAACCAATATTAACGCGAGTTTTTAATAAACCTTTTTTAAGGCGTGCGAAGAAACCTTCTTTCTTAGGTTTTTCAGCAGCAGCTTGAGCAGCTTTCTCTTGCTCTAGGCGCTCTGCCTCCGCTTTCTCTGCCGCAATACGTTCTTGTTCTAAACG